>JAZUAB010000001.1:0-8421 GCA_045637745.1 Candidatus Onthoplasma sp.
TCTTGAACTTCTTTTTCATTCAAATATTTTTGTCTAGTGGCCATGCCGCCTCTTATATGTTTTTCATTAAAATTTTGTTGCAATATTTGTTTTACTTGCAAATATAATTTTTCGTCATAATCCTTTAGCCTATATTTTAAGTCATAGTGGACATTACTTTTGGCAACACCAAACTTTTTAGCAGTGGCGCGAATGGTGGATTTATTTTCAATAATATACATTGCATATTCAATCGTTCTTACATACACATCGTTATACATAAATAACTCCTTTGTGTATTTATACTAAACCCGTCGACAAAATATGACAAAAAACTATAGAAACAAATCTATAGTTTAACAGTTTTTATTCCTTATCTAACATATTGTAACTTTCTGTTAATAGTATCGCGCTTTCAATTCTCTTTTTGCTGTCAGGCACAAGTTGATTTAGATTTTCTATAAGCTTTTCAACATCTTGTCTTTTAGAATTTGAATCAGCAGGGCACTTACTTTTCTTGACTGGAAAATCTTTGCTGGCTGAGCGTATCGCATTTTCATACGTTAAAAACAAAGGCCTTATTAAAGTTATTTGAGAATTCGACATATACGACTTTGGTTTCATAGTGCTAAGTCGTCCTTCATATAATAATGACAGGAAAAATGTTTCAATAACATCCTGTAAATGATGACCTAATGCAATTTTATTGCAGCCATACTTAATTGCAACAGTATTTAACGCACCTCGCCTCATTTTTGCGCATAATGAACAAGGATTTTTTTCTCCCCGTTCTTCAAAAACTATTTGATGAATATCTGTTTTCTCAATAACATATTCAACTCCAAGTTCATCACAAAACTTTTTTAAATGCGAATAATCTTCCTTGCCCGAATAAATATCTATTGTAACAGCAATTATGTCATAGTTATATATGTTAAAACGTTGAAACATCTTTAACGCTTTTAACAATACCAGGCTATCTTTGCCACCAGACAACCCTACAGCAATTTTATCACCATCTTGTATTAACTTATACTTTTCAACAGCTTTACGCATTGTGCTTAATATCTTCTGCATACTTTTCTCCAAATATATTACACATATTATCATTTTAGATTAAAAAAATCAACCCTCACGCATTATAAATTGCAAAATTTCTTTCGCAAAATCATCAAACATATTTTTGAGTTAATGAAATTTATTGACATTTAAAATTTTGACTTTTATAATATATAGAAAGTTAGTTCTAGGGGTTAAAATGTATAATTATACAAATTTGCTAGTATACAATAAAGACGAAACAAGTCTAGGGGAAAGAGTTGATTTGTTATTAAAATCTCTTCCATTTTCTTTCATAACATTTGAGACAATTGAAGACATTTTAACTCAATCTCAAGATAAACGTTGTTCAAACCTTATAGTTGTTCACAACCCTGATATATACAATAAGCTTAATAGCATTGATTTACCTTCAACCGCATATGATAATTTTATTATTGTTTATCACGATAACCAATTGCCCATTTCAAAGTTTGCAAAATATTACACAGAAAAAAATTTAGATAACCTATATTCACTATTAGCATTACTAAACCCAGTCTCCATCCCTGATTTTGCACAAAAGATGGTTAGAATTGAATTGGAAAAATTGAATTTATCTAAAAAATACTTGGCTTTTAAATATATCGTAGATATCATTTGCCACTCATTATACACCAATACTAACGACCCCTTTAGCACAAACACTCTTAGTTATATCGCTAAAATCAATAACACCTCTTGGAATAGCGTTGAAAGAGATGTTCGCCATATGCTTGTATCCAACTGGAACGCAAACGAAATATTTAAATCAGCCATTTATAAATACATTACTAGAACAGATATAAACACAAAAATATTACTCACCGCTTTAATCGACTATATTAAAGAATACAAATAATGTTATTTATTAAATTTACCATCTAAATACTTATATAGTTTAAATAATAAAATCGCATCTATCGCAATTAAATTTATCACAACAATCCAATCCATTATTGTGAATACAGAAAAATTAATCAATCCACTCCCTAAAAAGCACAACGACACGATCTCAATCGAGCGCATAACTAATGTGATTGGTGCAAAATACCAAAATTTCATTTTGCTCATACCTGCAAGTATACATAAACTATCGTGCGGTAAAAGAGGTACGGCATATAATATTGGCAACATAATTTCACCTTTGACACGTAAATAGTTTTGATATTTTTCTATGCTAGAGTCACCAAGCATCTTTTTTATTATATCTTTACACAAAAATCTTCCTAAAGCAAACTGTATGCATGAGGTGACAAACATATTAAAGGCGGAAATAAAAAACGCTTTAAACGGCCCAAACAAAAGAATTGCCGACATGGTAAGCACTTCATCTTCAAATGGTACAATGCAAATAAAGGTAGAAACAATCACCTGCAACAGAAAAAATATCAAATATGACCACACGCCAAATCCGGAAACAAAGTTGCGGATTTTGTCCACATCTGCATAACCCAATCTTTTAAGCAAAAAGTAAACACATAATGATATAGAAATATATATTAATGTTAATAACAGTATTTTTAATAAATTCTTTTTCATACGCACCTTATATCATAGTATGATAAAGGCCTAAAAGTTGTACAAAAAAAACACGTATTTATATACGTGCTTTTACATTAATCTACGATTTTCAATTGCTTTGCCTAGGGTTATCGCATCGGCAAATTCCAACTCACTTCCAATAGATATTCCTTGCGCAATTCGACTAACCGTAACTCCAAGCGGTTTAAGCAAATTTGCTATATACATAGCTGTTGCCTCACCTTCAACATCAGGGTTGGTAGCAATAATTACTTCTTGTATTTTTTCTTCGCTTACGCGTGATAATAAACTCTTTAAATTAATGTCATTCGGTCCCTTATTTTCAAGCGGACTAATCACACCGTGCAAAACGTGGTATGTGCCATTAAATTGCAACACCTTTTCAAGTGCAGTCACATCTTTAGGCTCTTTGACCACACATATAACAGGGTCAACATTAACCTTAGTACAATTGTCGCATAAATCCTTGTCGGTAAAATTGCCACACTTAGCACAATAATGGATTTTTTGCTTAGCATCTAATATCGCCTCTCTCAGATTTTCAACAGTTTCATTGTCTGCATTTATTAGATAATAAGCATAACGTTGTGCGGTCTTTTTACCGCAACTTGGCAGTTTTGAAAGTTCATTGACCAGCCTTTCCATTGATTCAATAATGTTAGACATATCTCACCTTACATCAATCCACCAAGATTACCAAATCCACTCATCTTGCTTTCTTTAATCTCCCTTGCTTTAGCACTCGCATCCTTAATAGCAGCTAAAATCAAATCTTCCAACATTTCAATATCATCAGGATCTACCGCTTCTTTTGCTAGCTTGAAGCCTTGAATGTCGCCATTACATTGCATGGTAACCTTAACCATTCCGCCACCGCTAACGCCTTCTACTGTAGTATTTTCTAATTCTTCTTGAGCCTTAGCCATATCTTCTTGCATTTTTTGAGCTTGACGCATAAGATTTTGCATATTCATTCCGCCAAATCCGCCCATTCCACCTCTAAAATTACTCATAAATATTACTCCTTTACTTTTAACTTATCCATAAATATATTTTTTAATTCCGCAACAACATCTTTGTTACTTTTATTTGCCTCATCATACTCAATTCGAACATTTTTAATATCGCCATTAAATGATGATGCTATATTCAATATTACATCAAGCCTACTAGGCTCGTCAATTGTTTTTAATATACTTTGTTCATTTGTTTTCAAAACCAAACAATTACCAACCAAATGCACGCCATAAACATCTTTTAAGCTAGCACTTAACGCAAACATATTGCCTTCTTTAATCTTTAATAATACCTTGCCCCAAAGAGCGTCAATTTCCTTGTTAAAGGATCCCTGATCAGACACCCTACTATTTTGATTTATGCTAGGTTCGGCAATCGTGTTAATTGGCTGAGAATTACTTGCTACATTTGTGGCAATATTTACATTGCTTGTTAACACACCGCCATTTAAGGTCTTTGATGTAATAGTTGCATTTAATGATGGATTGTTAACAAGTGATATACACACCGCTTCAAACAAATTTTGTGGATTAACGCTATATTTCAAATCCAATTCCACCCGGGCAAATTTATCAAAGCCAGTCTTTAATACACCATCATCTATCTTAAGCGCCTGCTGTTTCATCAGTTCTAATTCATTAGGCATCACATTTAAAATATTTAAATCCTCTACACCAGACTTAATTAACAATAAATTCTTGAAATACTCAGTAGTTTCTTTACATAATAAAGATATATTTTTGCCTCTATTTAATATATTTCTAACCTCAGCAAATATATTCCTAACATTGCCGTCAATTATACCGTTTACAAGCTTGGTTATACCCTCGCTTGAAGTTAACCCAAGCACCTCAAGGCACTTGTCATACGTGATATTCTTTTCACAAAACGCCGACACGCTATCCGCAATTGACAATGTGTCACGCACACTACCAGCACCTTGTTGAGCAATCAAATACAAACTATTTTCATCACAAGAAATATTCTTTTGCTTAAACACATTACGTAAATGATTTACCAATTCGTCTACAGTCAACAATCTAAAATCAAATCGCGTACATCTAGATAGTATAGTCGCAGGCAATTTATGAACTTCGGTTGTTGCCAATATAAACACAACATATTCTGGTGGCTCTTCCAATGTTTTTAACAATGCATTAAATGCGCTTTCGGTCAACATATGGACCTCGTCAATAATATACACTTTTTTTCGCGCTATTGTTGGTGGATATTTAACCCTTTCGCGTAAATCTCTTATTTCATCTACGCGGTTGTTACTAGCCGCGTCTATCTCTAGCACATCTGTATTAGGCTCATTCAAAGCCTTACAAACAGAGCATTGTCCACAAGGCGAACCGTCATTTGCGGATAAGCAGTTGATTGCCTTACTAAATATTTTGGCACAACTTGTTTTTCCTGTTCCACGCGTTCCAGTAAACAAATATGCATGTGTCAACTCTCCACTTTTAACTTGGTTAGATAAAGTGCGAGTAATATGATTTTGTCCAATTACTTGATTGAATGTTGTAGGCCTAAATTCTCTATATAATGCTAAATTCATAATTACTCTCCTTTTAAAACTATACGCAATTTGCGTTTAATTGATTGAATGTTATTATCCACATTTTTATTGGTTATGTTATACGTTTTCGCAATCTCACTATAACTATAGCCATTTAAGTACATTAACAAAATTTCATATTGAAAGCCTGTCAAGGCTGATTTTACTTTATTATACAAACTATTCACACTTTCGCGATTTAAAGACGCCTGTTCAGCCGATACATCATTTGCCTGTAATATAATTTTAGGCGAATCTTCGGTGGCAGAAATTCCACCCTCAACATTAATTGATACATAGTCGTTTAATGGCTGATTTTTTTTGCTATTAGCAACCTTTACCGCATTTTGAATTTGATGATGTATGCACATTGTTGCAAAACTAGCAAAATTATCATTTTTATCACCATTAAAACAGGTGATCGCCTTATACAATCCAATCATACCCTCTTGCAAAATATCATCAAAATCGGCACCAATTAAGAAATATTCACGACATATAGCTGTAACTTTTGGTTTAAAATACTGCAGTATACTTTCCATACTGCTTAAATCGCCATTTTTAGCACTTGCTACTATATCATTTATTTGTGACATACTTTCCTTTGTCTTAACACTTCATACATTGCTATTGCACCAGCGTTTGATGCATTTAAACTATTAACCTTTCCGTTTAGCTCCAGCGAAATTGTAGCATCACAAGTGCGATTAACCAATCTGCTAACTCCTTCACCCTCGCTACCAACAACTAAAGCAACAGCACCTGTTAAATCGGTGTCGTATATACTATTATTACCAGCCTCTAACGAATAAACCCAAATGTTTTTGTCTTTTAGCTTTTCGATAGTTTGGCTAATATTAACCACTTGAGCTACTTTCATATGTGCTATTGCACCCGCACTGGTTTTAAATACAGTTTCATTTATATCGCACGCACGATTTTGAGCAATAATAATTCCGTGTACGCCAGCACATTCAGCCGTACGAATGATCGCTCCAACGTTGTGTGGATCAACAATTCCGTCTAATATAATAATAAATGGTGGCTCATCTTTGTCGTCAGCATCTTGCAAAATATCATTTACAGTGCAATATTCATATGGCTTTACAAAACATAATACGCCTTGTGAATTTTTGCTTTTGCTTATACGTTCAATTCCCGCCTTATCCACATACTCAATTTTTACATTACGTGCTGATGCTAGCGATACAATCTCTTGACACTTTTTATTATCCTTATTAATAATAACCTTTTCAACAGGATAATCAGTCTTTAATAGCTCTACAGCACAATTAATTCCTTCTACTATCATAATAATTCTCCAAACTAATATTAATAAACTTTTCCAAACGCTCAAATTGTTCGGTTAGATATAAATAACCTAGCAATGCCTCAAACTTGGTAGCCTTAGTATATTGTTCCATCGTGCTGTTTTTGGCAATATTATTAAAATGCAAATTTTTAGCCCTATTAACAATGTCTAATTCGTCGCCTGTAAGTTCTGACTCTAAAATGTCCATAAGTTTTGCTTGAAAAGGCGCGCATACTATATCGTTTACACATTTGTTTAATTGCGAATTTTTCTTGTCGGTATTAACAATAAAGTGTTTTCTAACATATATTGAAAACACACTATCGCCCATATAAGCCAACTTTATGGCGTTTAATTCATATATTTTTTTATATTTTTCGTTCATACACATCCACATCATAACATAATTTATAAAATTTGTAAAGAAAGTGCTTAAAAGTTTTTGACAAATTATTTTTTTGTATGTATAATGTTGTTATATGATTTAGCAAATTGAGCTTTTTAGGCCAATTTCTAAATTAAAGGGGGATATAAATGGAATTTCTAAAGAGAATGAAGTCACGTGAATTTTTGGAAATGGCTTTAAAGACAATCGCCGCTGTTTTGGTGGGCTTAATCTTGATTATATTTATGGAAGGTATGATTTACGGCATTTATATGGATAAGATTGATAATAACACCGCTTCTCAGTATGTGACATCTGATTGCGTTGCATATGCTGAAGAATTAGATAACGGCAAGTATAAGGTTTACATCCATAACACTAAGTCTGATTCTTGGGCTGTATTGGTTTCTGAAAAGACTGAAGAAGAAATCAAAACCGCTGGATACAAGGATTATGAATTCCGCACACCTAACGCATTTGACGTAAGTATTACTAACGTACACTATGCTGTTATGGCGCTATTTATTGTAGCAATATTAGGTGTTTATGGCTGGAGATTCTACAAGCTTAACAAAGAATACGCAGGCTTTGAAAGAAAATATAAGAAAACTGGCAAGATCTTTGCTTAAACTCAATCAAATATTAAAAACTCGCTTTTTAGCGAGTTTTTTCTTTTTCAATAACGATATTACAAAATACGAATGTCTATTTATTTTATTGAAGTTAACATTCAAAAGTTAACATTCAATAGACAGTCAATCACTTTTTCACGTATTATTAATATATAGTTAATATGAAAATGTTTAACTTATTATTGTAATCTATTAAAACAAATTTGTCAAACGTTTAAACAAATTTTTTAAAAAGTATTGACAAACTCAAAATTTATGGTAGAATGTGGGTAACTTCGATAAATAAAAGGAATTTATAGGGGGTATTATGAAAAAGTTTTTAATATTTCTAGTGGCAACAATCGTAACCGTATGTTTGGGTATGGTTTTTTATCAATTTGCTAAAAATGACGAAAAAATAAAGGTTGAAGCAACCACAATATACGTAAACTATGGCGACAAGTTATCTTTGGACGACATTGGTTTTACGCGTATTGATGCCAGCAAAGACACTAAAATTAATTTTAATGCTGGTGGAGATGAAGTAGAATCTATAATTAAATATGATGATGTAAGCAAGTGCTACATCCCTACATCTAAGGGTGGTTCTACTACTATCAAAATCACAACATCTTTACGCAAATACAAAACTTTCACAATTGATGTAATTGTAGGTATTGGTACTGAAGAACATCCTTACTATATATCTAATGAACAACAATTGGCTGAAATTGGCACAAGATTTTCTTTAGATTCTTGCTACAAACTTGTAAATGATATTAATCTTACAGAAAAACATTTGCCTATCGGTCTAATTGATGGAAAATACAATGAGTTTACTGGTCAATTTAATGGAAACTACAAAACTATCAGCAATTTAACTGTGGATAGTTGTGACTATGCCGGATTATTTGCAATTCTAGCTTCATCAAGT
>JAZUAB010000002.1:0-17837 GCA_045637745.1 Candidatus Onthoplasma sp.
TCAAGAGTTTTACAAATATCTAAGAATTGAGTATAACACTCTGGCATAATTTCAGCCATCTTAGCGATAGGCATTGGAGTACGAACACCAGCAACAACGTCTTCACCTTGTGCATTCATTAGGAATTCGCCCATCAAGCCCATTTCACCAGTAGCAGGGTTACGAGTAAATGCAACACCAGTACCACATGTTTCGCCCATGTTACCGAAAGCCATCATTTGTACGTTAACCGCTGTACCCCAGCTATATGGAATATCGTGGTCCATACGATAGATGTTAGCACGTGGGTTATCCCAAGAACGGAACACAGCCTTAACAGCTTCAAATAATTGTTCCTTAGGATCTACTGGGAAGTCCTTACCTAATTGATTCTTATATTCAGCCTTGAATTGATAAGCCAATTCCTTTAGGTCTTCAGCTGTTAGGTCAATGTCCAAAGATACGCCTTTGCGTTCTTTCATTTGGTCGATAAGTTTTTCAAAGTATTTCTTACCAACTTCCATAACTACGTCACTGAACATTTGAATAAATCTTCTGTAACAGTCCCAAGCCCAACGAGGGTTGCCAGATTTTTTAGATATAACTTCTACAACTTCGTCATTTAAACCTAGGTTCAAAATTGTGTCCATCATACCAGGCATTGAAGCACGCGCACCTGAACGAACAGATACTAGTAGAGGGTTTTCCTTATCACCAAACTTCTTGCCAGTAATCTTTTCCATCTTTTCGATGTTTTCTAAGATTTCAGCTTGAATGTCAGGATTGATTTGACGACCATCTTCATAGTATTGTGTACATGCTTCAGTAGAGATGGTAAAGCCTTGAGGAACTGGAAGACCAATTTTAGTCATCTCGGCAAGATTTGCGCCTTTTCCGCCAAGAAGTTCTCTCATACTTGCATTACCTTCACTAAACAAGTAAACAAATTTCTTCATAATTTCTCCTTTTAACCCTTCAATAATACACAAATTCTACAAAAAATGCAAATGATTTTAACCCATTAGTTAAAATTTGATTTTATTTTTATTCGTTGCCATTAAATTTGCCACACCCCCTATTGACAACTTTATATGTATATGTTATCATTATACAAACACTATAAGGAGAAATTTTAATGAAAAAACGAGAAAATAAGGAAAGATTTATTGCTAAAATGGTGGCTACTGCATTGCTTACTGCCAGCGTTGCTGGTATTGGTGGTGGAGTTGCACTATGCAAGAGCTCGGTGGAAAATAGCAAGGTTAAGCCTGGTGACGAGTATAAATACGCTGCAGGTATTGTGGCTATGAGCATTGGCTCAGGTTCATTGGCTATAGGCATGGCTGCATATCCATTTGATAATTCTAAAAAGAAAGATGATGAAAACACTGCTAAACAAACAACTAATAACGAACAAGGATTGTAAAAGGAATAATTATGAACAAAACTGAAAAACAACCTAAACAAAAAAAGACTGCAGGAGAGAAACGTCTTATTGCACATCAAATAATGATTGGTTGCTTTGCTGCAATGGTAATTTCAAGCGCTCCTACAATGATTGTGCGTGCAGGATATGATAAAGATATTAGAGTATTAGATGACAAGCAAAATGCTATTTATCAGCAATTTATGGCTTGCGAAGAATTTAGTGATAGTTTTAAGCAAGAATTTACAAAAGTATCAAATGATTATGCTAATGGTGTAATAAGTTATGAAGATTTTGATAAGAAAGTGCAACACCTAAATTCAATTAAATATGCAAAAGAGGTACTTGAAAGTTCAAATAATACTGAATTTAAAGAGAAAGTTGAAGATATTAAACAACAAAAACAAGAGCGTGCCGAAGAATTTACTTCAAACGTAATAAAAAATATAAGTACTAGCGCTGTACTTACCTCTGCCACTGGTATGATGGGTTCGCTTTTAGCCGCTATGATATATACTGGAAAAGAATTCAAGGAAGATAAGCGTAAAAAGAAACAAACTAAAAATAGTGGTATAAAATATTACGACGCAAACTCTGGTACAATACGCGACACCGCTGACCCTAGTTATGAAGAAAAAGTACTAAACGTCCCTCGTCATGTTGATGCCTGCATAATCAAAACTGAGGAAGAAGAAAAAGGAAATACATTATAAGGAATAAATATGAAAATAAAAGATAAAGATAGACTTATTGCGCGTATGTTATTAGGTATTGCTATAGCCAGTTCAATATCTACTACTGCTCTAGGCATAAATTCCATAATTAACCAAGACAAAATGGAAGATAATTCTGTAGATGAAAATGTTGCCTATCAAACAGCGGTTACTGTTTCAGGAACTATTTGTGCATCATCTACAATGATGGCAATACCAGCATACCATATTGTAAAGCGTAAAAAAGACCGCCATCAAGACGATGAATTTACAAAATAAAAAGAGCATTGATTAATTTCAATGTTCTTTTTTGTTTAAATAAAGCTAAAAGACTTTAAATCGACATCATATTTAATTGCAAGTATTGTGTTTAATAGTTTTAGGCACGATTTTTTTATACTTTCGTTAGCCGTTGGCACACTAAGGGCGCTAAATACCTTTTTATCAACCTCAACGGCATAAATATTGGGAGTTGGCACAAAGTCGCCAATGTTTTTATCTAGATATATACGCTTATTAGTTGGAAATATGTTCAGCCCCTCACCCATTATTGTTTCAAAGTTAATTATATATTCAATTAATGCTTGATATGCGTCTTCCTGCTCAATTCGCTTTAATGCATTTGCGGTTAATAAAAATAATTCTTGTTCTGGCTTAGATTTTGGTAAAATATTTTTAACAATATCCACCAATATAAAGGCACAAATAGTTTTTGAGTAATCGTTAATAATTTGTGGGAAATTGTCTATTACAGTTCCAGTTTTTACTGTGTTAAATTCTTTTTTGCTAATCAGTTCAAATTCGGCAAGAGTAAATGGCTGAGCTAGAGCTTTTAGTTTGGCTTTTTCCTTTTTTACTCCCACAAATTTTGCACTAATAACACCCTGCTCGTAGGAAAAAATGGAAGCAATCTTGTCCGCTTCCAAATAGTCTTTTGTGCTTAAAATAATTCCTTTTACTTTTGTGTCCATATTAAAAGTTATAAACCAAATCCCATTTCGTTGTTTTGTTCTTCCAGTTTTTCATAATATCTATCGCAAATCACACCTGTGCGCAACTGTCTTGCTTTCATATAGGCAGACATATCTAAATTTAGCATTGAATGTAACAATAAGTCGTTCATATATGCATCCAACCTTGGATTACAGTATTCACCCTTAATTACACTTTTAATTTCTTTACTAATCATAATATATCCCCTCCTATTTTAGTATATGATTTTCATATCAATATATTCACTAATCATTTGTATAACCAAATTCATCTAACAACAAGTTGTCAACTCGCCAATTTGGTTTTACCTTAACAAATAAATCCAAATACACCTTTGTATCTAGCATTTTTTCAATTGCTACACGTGCTATAGTAGATAACTTCTTAATCGCCTCACCATTTTTGCCTATCAATATCATTTTGTGACTATCGCGCTCGCAATAAATATCTGCGCTAATTTTAATCATATTTTCATCGCTTTCATCAAATTCAGTGATTTGTACCGCCACCCCATGAGGAATCTCCTCATTGTATAGCAATAATACTTTTTCACGTATAATTTCAGCAGTTAAATATCTTACATTCTTGTCAGTAAACTGCTCTACTGGATAATATCTCATTTCGTAATCATATGTTGGCAAATACTTTTTAATCATATCTATTAGCACATCAACGTTTTTGCCGGTTAATGCTGATAATGGCAATATTTCATCAGTTTTGCACACTTCGTTCAACTTGGCTAATTTAGGATATAACTTCTCAAATGTTGTATCATCAATCTTGTTAATTACAAGTATTTTTTTACTACGCTTATCCCCCTTGTTGGCCAACTTTTCATACTGCTCAATCAATGGCTTTTTGCCATCAATTACGTATATCAATACATTAACATCACTATTAATTGCAGTGTCTATATTTTCTTGCATATATTCATCTAGTTTGTGCTCAGTTTTGTGATAACCAGGTGTGTCAATAAATATGATTTGACTATTATCATCATTGTATATGCCTAATGTGTTATCTCTTGATGTTTGAGCCTTAGGCGAAACAATAGCCACCTTTTCTCCAATAATTTGATTTAAAAGTGTGCTTTTGCCAACATTAGTATTTCCTATTATTGTTACATATCCGCATTTAAATTCCATTAGTCCCTCGTAATCTTACATTTGTTTAATATTTTGTTTTGTAATTCTTCCATCACTGCACGGTCACTTTCTTCAATATGGTCATAGCCTAAGCAATGTAATACGCCATGTAGGAACAAAAAGCAAAATTCGCGCCTATAACTATGGTTATATTTCTTGGCTTGTGACTTAGCCACTTCGTTGCATATAAACAATTCGCCAATTAGCAGGCTATTATCCATAGGGTCAATATCTAACTTATATTTATTCAAATCAATAATTTCTCCCGCCATAATATCGGTATAAGGAAAACTCAATACATCTGTTGCTCTATCTACACCACGTTCGCTTAAATTAAGTTCATGAATAAACTTCTTGGAAACAATGTATAAGTTATACTTCACATCTTTAATAGGCTGACCTAAAACTTTAAAAGTGGTTTTTAACACCTCTTTCAAATCATTAACTATTGTATCATCAAATGTGCGTATTTTTGAATAAACATTAAGCATATTTTCTCCCCCTTATATATTTTATATTTATAAGATTGTACAAGCAGGCGCTTACACATTTAGCGTACTCTAACATAAAAAGTTTAAAAATGCAAGCATTGTAAACGTTTTGTTTTCACAATATCAAAATGCTTTGGCATTTATTTCTTACAGCCTACATTTTGGTTATCATTTCCCAACTTTTGCAATTGTTTATTAAATCTTTGATATTGTCTGTTTTTGTCTTGATATTGCAATCTTAATCTTTTGATTTCTTGTTGAATTAAGGTCATTTCTCCATCTAATTCAGCTTGTTGTCCTTGAATATAAGTTTTGAAATATATATTTTTCAAATCCTTACAGGTTTGTTCATCAAACATATTAGTTGTTTCATCTAACCTTAAACTAAATGGCGCATACATATGGTCGTGCAACATATTAATCTTTGCATCTTTTTGGTGGTAACTTAATTCGCGATTAACTGTACATACTGGCACAACAATCTCTTCTACATCGCCACGCACTAATTCAACTTGATATTTATAATCGTGATAAGTATGATATCCATAAAAGTGCTCACTCTCTGTTTTCTTGTACATTAATTCTTGGTATCTGTACATCCATTTTTCATCAATATTGGTAATATCTTTATTTAGATATTGCAAAATGTTGTGTACATAGGCATCCAAATTGATAGGTAAATCTAATTTGCCAGACATTTCCCTATACAACCTATTGTATTGACCTTGATATTTTCTTAATTCTGCAGCATATGATGCTGATGGGTTTGTTGTATCACTCATTTTCATCTCTAAAAATTCAATTTTGTCCGCCAAAATGCAAAATTGAGTGTATTTTTTTAAATCTAACATATTTTCTCCTACTCGTTTAAATGTTTTGCTACAAATATGTCAAACCCCTATGAAATAATTGTAGATATGGTCAAAGTAGTGGTTGAATATAGGCAGTCGTTTACAATCAAACTTGATGTTTGCTCATCCAGTATTTTGCTGTTTGTTGGCAAATTATCGTATGCCAAATCAACACTTTCCTGTTCAATGCGCGATTGCTCGGAATTTAAATCATAATTAACTACCACATAATCCAGTTGGTAATAAGTGGTTGTTGTTTTCATAATTGGCAACACACTACTTATATATTGATTATACACGCTAGTTTCATAAAGCGCAAATGGTTTTGGCACTTTTTTTGAAAATAAATTTTTATTTAAAAATTGCATACTAGATATTGTATAAGTTTTGCCCGTTCTAGCCAATTCAGTGCTGGAAGCGTTCAATTTGCTGGTTCCCACCACATATGCTTTTGCTCGCACTTCGGCGATAGGCTTTACCTTAACTTGATTTCCATCCTTATCTAATGTAAATGGATATACAAGTATATCTCCCGCTGATACAAAGTTACCAATATTTACAGCAATTGTGCCTGATATTAGTGAAAAATTAGTAACAATTCCGCTAATGGTCGCCCGTATAGGCTCGTAGGCTTCAGGAACATATACCAATTTTTTGCTTACATTAATAATCAATGTTGTACCGCGATTAATACAACTTACTTGTGCCACATTTGGAAGTTGCTTAAGCAGTATTTGTTCGACTTCAATATTATTAGGCAACCCTTTACCTACCGCTATATTGTTATCGCTTAATACTGATATAACTTGATTGAGCAATTCACTATCTGCGCCATATACTTTTATATTCCATGTAAAATGCGAACAAATAAGCATTAAAGTTATTGCTATAGGAATGGCTATTAATATCGCTATATTGTTAATCAATAAGTTCTTAATATTGGCAAACCCAAGATGCTTGATTGTATATTCATACGTTTTTAAAAGTTGCTTAGTTTTAACAAAATCTTTAATTTTAATGCTAAAAAACACAATATTGTTTTGTTCTCGCACAATATTGTAACAAACAATTCCTTTTGAATGTAACCTGTTTATAAGTTGGTCAAGGTTATAACCTGTAACTTTTATTTGTATCAAAGGTCTCATAGCACTACCACGCTTATAATGCCACCACATACGACCGCAGTGGAATTATCATAATATTTAATATACAATTCATTTCCTTTAATTGTGCACACCTTTTTGTGTACCTTAAAAGATATCTCTTCTTTAGTTAAATTGATAATGCCTTTTTGCCCTTCAATGTACACAAGTTTGCCACCAACATTTATATACTTATATTCCTTTAATGTAATGCCCAATTCGTTGGTTATAATACTATCTAATTCATCTAATAACATACTTAAATATATTAATATCATATTGAATTTATGAGTTATAATTAAGCGCTGGTTAAAATAAAAAAATGCTAAACATATTGTTTAACATTTTAATTGCTTGCTATCATTTATTTAATTTCAATTTACTTCAAACGTTAGTATATATCTTATAACAACTTATCAATACTTTCGTTGATTTTGGCTTTGCGCTCTTGGTCGCGTAATTCTTCATCACGCATTCTTTGATTATGCCTTGCTTGCTCTTCTTCAATTAACTTACGTTGAATTTTGCCTAGTTTGTTACATATATCCTCTGGAATATTAAACTCAGTTACAACCCATTTAGATTTACGCGACAACAATCTTTTGTGGCGTTCAATCTTAACATACTCCTCAAGCATATCAACTATTGCATTGTATTTGCAAAAATCTTCAGAACTTTTACTACCTCTAATATCACTTTTATCATAGGTATATAACAAATATATTACTCTCCTTGCCATTTCATAATATGGAGCCGACTCCTTTACATTTAATAACGCTCTATAATATCTTGAGCCCACCTCTTTTTTTGTCATTGCCACATTCATTTTTTTCTTCTCCTATTCTTAAAAAAATTTTCTATCAAATATATCGCTCAACATTAACACTTTTAACTCGGTTGGCATATCATTTAACGATTCCTTAATAGTAGGCTTAGCCTTTTTAGGATCTCGCCTACGGTGTTCTAAATAACTAAACTCTGGTGAATCTGGTATATATTCAAAATCTTCATCCGCCATATCACCTTCAAGGTCAATATCAACTGGCTGGCGTCTTCTGCCACGACGATTGCGCGCATGACGGCGATAATCTGCAAACTCATTATCAATATCATCCAAAAAACCAGTATCTTCAATAGGGCCATCGATAATTCCGCTATCTAATGGCTGATATTCATCACTTTCAGTATTATTAGCACTAGGTTGAGGCAAGTCGCTTAAACTAACCTCTGCGCTAGATGAACGCACATCTATTGGCCCCTGCTCTGGTTGATATTCAGCAACAGGCTCGCTTGGCTTCTGTTCGGCTTGCTTATCCTGCTTTTCGGTATGCAACATAATCTTGATAATACGTATTACTAGTATCGTTACCAATAATGCTATTACGCCAATAATTATCCATTTAAGCATACGTCACCTATATTCTTACTCCGCCACCACGATGGTCTGGCTTATCTCCTGCCGGCTTGTCCTTATCCTTATTGCTAAATGAATTGCGCATATTAGTATCGGCTTGAACATTTTGCATTTTATAATAGTCCATCAAGCCTACTTTGCCTGACTTTAACGCTGCAGCCATTGCTTTGTGCACTTCAGATTCGGCCGCAAGCACTACTGCTTTCATTTCTTGAGTTTTGGCGCGCATTTCCTGCTCGTGAGCAATTGCCTGCGCCTTACGTTCCTCGGCTGCTGCCTGAGAAATACGCTTTTTAGCATCTGCCTCATCTATCCTAAGTTTGGCACCAATATTTTCGCCAACATCAATATCACATATATCAATTGACATGATTTCAAACGCAGTACCCTTATCAATTTCCCTTGGATTCATACTCTTAGATATAAGTGAAGGATTAGCCATGATAACGCTGTGGTTAGATGCTTTACCTACAGATGACACCACACTTTCACCAACACGGGCTAAAATTGTAGCTTCGTCCGCACCACCTATTATTCGGTCAAGTTTAGCTTTGATTGTAACTTGAGCAATAACCTTTACTTCAATGCCATCGTTTGCAACAGCTGAAATGCGGTCAGTTTTGATAACACGTGGTTTTACGCTAGTTTGTACTGCAAGCATAACATCGCGCCCAGCAAGGTCAATAGCCATCGCTTGCTCGATAGTTAAATTCAACTTTGCGCTATGCGCTGCAATAAGCGCGTCAATAACCTTTTCAACGTTACCGCCTGCCATTATATGCGTTTCAATTTCGCTATCATATATTTTAATACCTGCCTTACGCGCTAATATGTATTGATTAACAATCTTTTTGTAGTCCACTTTGCGTAATTTCATACCAACTAATCTAGCCATACTAATATGCGCACCCGACATTAATGCTCTAAACCAAACGTTCATTGGAACCATAATAAGCATTACAACCAATAATGCAACACCTAGTGCAATACCCAATGATATTAAAATCCATGCCCCTACTGATAAACTTAATATACTGTTCATAATTAACTCCTTATAATTTAACTACCAAAGCGTTATTTTGAACCCCTACAATTTGCACAACACTTCCTTGTGCTATAGCCGAATTACTGATTGCATAATATAGTTTGCCGTCTACTTCTACCGTACCTCCCATATCAATATTGGTTATAGCTTTAGCCTGTCTACCAACTAAGTCATTTAAACTAAATAAAATATCATTGTATGTTCTAAATTTATATCTATTAGGATTTCTAATTATACCTTTACTTTCAAGCACTAATTCAATCATAATAAACACCGCCAATATCAACGCAATAATTGATACAATGCCGATTATTTGAATAAATTTAAATCCATCAATGTAATATGAACTAATTCCACACGCTAACAGGCTAATACCTAATAAGCCAGTCAAACCAACCTTTGGCACAAATGTCTCCACTATACACAGTAAAACACCCGCACCTAATAGCACCGCTGTTAACAAACTCATATCTTCAAATAAACCAATTAAATATTCTATCATACAGCTCTCCAATGTTTTCTATGGCAATTATACCATAAATGCTACATTTGTCAATATTCAATTTAAAAAAAGTAACTAAATTTTGTTTAGTTATTTTATATATAATAAAAATTTAAATTTAGGTATTGACAAATAAGAATTTTATGTTAAACTAGGGAGCATATTATATTAAAAGGAGAAGTTATGGACACAAAACCTGAAAGTTTGATTAGAACTCGTATTAACGAAAACTTGCTAAAAGTTAAAAGTGAAAGTCGCGATGTTAAAAGTTTGTTAAGCCTAAGTTTGCAAAGCTCTAAAACCAAAACTGAATATAACACCATCGAACATAATCCATTTTATGCTGATATGAGCGTATATAGTTATAAAACTGACCGTAAAGACTTGTTGCGCACTTGTATAATCCTTGCTACTTCTCGCAATACTATTGCTCAAGAAAATCTTATTGATGTTATTAGCACTAGATTAGGTAAAATTAAGGAGAAAGATTATAAATATATAGCAAATTTAATTTCATTAAAAGACCCTTATATTGTAGAAAAGGTAAACGACTTTTTAAGTTATCACCTTAACGGCTACCAGGAGCAACATCGCAAATATTACAATCAATATTATGGAATATAAAATTTTAAAAGCACCTTAAATAGAGCAAATTTGCTCAATGTGAGGTGCTTTTTTGTTATGAATAAAATAACTTTAATCTTCTATCGATACTAATTTATTTTTAACTGCATCACAACTGGTTAAATAATATTTAATGCCATTGATTTCATTTACATACATTTTAGGATTAATATATCCGTGCAAATGACCAAATATCACCTTGTATACGCCATAATTTTCCAACATTTCAGTAAAACTACTAGGTTCGCGCTTGGTGTTAAATGGTGGATAATGCGTTATAAATATAATCTTCTCGTCATTTGTTTGCAATTTCTTTGCTGCTTGCAGTGATAGCTCTAGTCTGCACACTTCACGTGCATATATCTTTTGGTCTTCATTGGTATTATATTGACCTTCTGGTATTTGCCAGCCACGATTACCGCAAAATATATAGTTGCCAATCTTAATGGCATCATTTTGCAATACGTAAGTATTTTTAGGCAATATCTCGCGTATGGCTTTAGGACTCTTCCACCAATAATCGTGATTTCCCCTAATCAATATCTTAATTCCTTTTAAACTATCAAGCCACTTCAAGTCCGCCACCACTTCGTCAAGTTTCATAGCCCAACTAAAGTCACCAGCCATTATAACAACGTCATCATCACTTACCTTATTGTTCCAATCTTCTACAATTTCCTCAATATAATTATGCCAAACAGGACCAAACACACTCATAGGTTTGGTATTGTTAATATCTAAATGCAAATCTGATATCGAATAAATTTTCATATTGTTATTATAGCAAAAGTTTTAATCAGTTTCAAGTATCTATGGCTTTAAAATCAAAATTCACAAATAAAAAAATATACGCATACAATACAATATAGATTTTAGGAGGTAAATAATGTCTTTTTATACTGATAGTCGACCAGGTATTTTTCCCGGCTCTACTAATAACCCATTAAATGGATTGTGCGAACGTATTGCGGTACAGGTAACTAAAGTATTTGACGCGTGTATGTATCAAGCCCAGTTAGAAAATTATAGATTAACCGCAACTAACTTTAGCCCTGCAAACCCAACGTTCCCACTTACTTACATAAGTGCATATAGCACCAATGCTCCTGCGCAAGTAAGCAATTTAATAATCACAAGGTTTGATGACAGACCAAATTTTGCGCGCGTGCAAGCAGATGTTAACGTTCCAGTGATTGTAACATATACTGACGCTAATGGCGTGGCTGGCACAGCTACCGCAACTGTAACTATTAGCCAAGATGTAATAATGTATGTGCCACAGCCATCGATCGTGCCAGTAAATGTAGTAGCATTTGCTAATGTATCATCTACTATTGGCACTAGTGCTGGCGAAGACGGCGTGTTTAACGTAACATTATGTATAACTTTAATACTAAAAGTTGTTGCAGATGTTGACGTAATTATACCATCATATGGCTACACCCCAATCCCACCTTGTACTCCATTTACTGGTGACGAAGTGTGTCCGGGAATGTTTGAAATGCCTTTGTACCCAACGGCAGTAGCTCCACAAAGTTCTAACCCGAATAATAATAGATAGTGTGCACTTTATAAAAAAAATCAAAGCGGAATATAGTTCCGCTTTTTATTTTAACAAATTTTCTTCCATTTCCCTATTAATTCTAGATATTTCATCTTGAGCTGTTATTTTTGTATAAGCATTATACTCTTCCCTATATTGTTGGCTTAGTGGTATTTCGTTGTTAGTATCTTGTTGTTTGTGTGTATATGAACGTCCTTCCAAAAATATTAATTCCTCATACACCCATTTAGCCCATTCTTTAGTATAGATTTTAGCCTTATCAATATGAATTTTACATTTAAAATCATCCATATCAGCATGACAAAATGCCACTCGAATTGCTATGTTTGAATTTTCCTTGCAAGCATATATATCTGCTCTAACATGCATTGTATTTGGGTATATAATCCATTTATCAAACTTAACGTTGGTAACTCTTGGAACTCTTTGCCTTATAATCTCTTTAATAAATCTTTCAATGTCGGAATGTGGTATTTTATCAACATATTTAATATTTTGTTCTTTAATCATTTTTCATCCTTTTTTGTATTATATCACAAAAGCCAAATCTGTCAATACCATATAAAAAAGAAGTATCGCTACTTCTTCAATATTGTGTATTATACTTGATCTTTGTTTATAGCCTTTTCAATGGCTGTTGCAATTTGCTCGCTTCCCATCTTTTTGTCCGCGCTGGTGGCTATAAACATATTTTTATTATGCCTAATATGATTTGAAATGTCGTTGATATTTTTGTTAAGCTGACTTTTAGATAACTTATCTGCTTTGGTCAATACAATTTGATAAGGGATTTCAAGTTCAACCAAGTAATTAATCATCATTACGTCTAATTCGCTAGGCAAATGACGACTATCAATTAATACAAGAACTAACTTTAGGTTATGAGTATTGTTAAAATAATCGTCCAACACCCTATCCCATTCCTTTTTAATGGACTTGCTAGCTTGCGCAAAACCATAACCTGGCAAGTCTACCAAATAGACTTTGCCATCAATGTCAAAATAGTTTACCAATCTAGTTCTGCCTGGTGTGCTAGATGTTTTTGCCATCTTCTTATTGTTGGCCAACATATTAATAAGGCTACTTTTACCAACATTGCTACGCCCAACGACTGCTACTTGTGGCAATTCATCCACTATAAACTCTGCTGGCTTGCTAGCACTTTTAACAAATTTAAAATTAATCAATCTCATATTATTCTCCCTAATTAAACATGTATTTCATCTTTTTTTGTATCGTTATACAACATCTCCAGCTCGTCAAGCATATGGTGAAGTCGCACTTTGAACTTATATCTAAATTCTCTTTCATATTCAATGTCAAATTCGGTTTTATTGTCCATAGCCACATTTTTAAATCTAGTATCGCCTAGTCGACGCAAATTTGCAAACTCAATCGTATAAAACACCCTTTCTTCATCAGTTAAATTAAATATTATGTTAATGCAATCTTTTTGTTTTTCAAAACACAAACTCTTTCTTTCCGGCGAGCCTTCTTCAAAAACATCTATTAGTTTAAATCCCTTCAACACGTTATTCAAAGGATTATACATCACGCTATCAGTAGGAATTTCAACTAAATACTTATCTTTTAAAACGCCTTCCCTTAGCGATAAAGTAAAATAAAAGTAGTCATCAGTTTCGCCAATTGCTATTAAGCCTTCGTCTTTGCCTTGATTGAAAAAATATTTAGCCCATCTTCCACGCGATGTTGAATATTGCTCATTGTCCTTACTGAATTTAAGTCTTTCCATACTTACATATTAGCACATTTGATAACAAAAAGCAATATTTAATACAATTTCTTTTAAGGCTAACCAAAGTATTTGCAATTTTAATATATGCAAAATATTTATTATATTTTTAGCGTAAACTAATATATGCAAAAACTTTGTGCAAGTGTATTTATATTTGTATACATATTAATCGTTATATGTGCCATAATACTATCTGGCATTAGTATTTTATATCCTATTAAATATAGTAATAGTGTTGAGAATGTGTGCGCTGAATTTAATATACCTCAATACACTCTATATGCCTTGATAAATACCGAAAGCGGTTTTAATCCTAACGCTAAATCAAATGCTGGCGCAATTGGTCTAACTCAAATACTGCCCTCTACAGCCGAATATATTTGCGTTAAAAACAACATTGATTATTCATCTTTTGATTTATATAATCCTAGCGATAATATTTGTCTTGGCTCAATGTACTTGCGATATCTGTTTGACAGATTTGATAATCGCTATACTGCATTATGTGCTTATAATGCTGGCGAAACCATAGTTCGTTCGTGGCTAAATGATACGCGATATTCGTACGACCAGACATCGTTATACAATATTCCGTATAAGGAAACTGCTAATTACATCAACAAGATTAAAAAGGCTGAAAAAGTATATATTGATTTTTATAATTTATAGAGCTTTATCCACGCTTATTAACTATAATCAATCTAATAATTAATGCCACTAAATATACTCCCCCTAAAATTCCTATTGCAGAATACAAATATTGAACAATAAATGTAAATCCAAGATAGGATATGATTTGGCTAACTATCAATATCATTATGTTTATAAAGTATTTGTGTTGCTTATTTTTAGTGCAAATTTCAAGACAATTGTATGCGCTGATTTGTAATGTTATAAACAACGCAAACAACACACCCACCAAGTATATTATAAAGAAGATATTTCCAACATTTTTAGCGGTGGCTAACAATGGCATATCACTGCTAACACCATATATTGCAATAGCCGATAATGCTATAACTATAGCTAATACTATTCCTGACATTATGCTTAAATATTTGGGTTTAGATTTTGTTTTAATTAATACTGCAATAATAGTAATAAAGTTTTCAAAACAAAACAATGCCGGATATGCAATATCAAGATACGCTTTATTGTTTAGGCTGATATTAAAAGTATCTGCATTGGCAAATACGTTTAGCATAATAATCACAATCAATGCCGGCATTACAATATTTGATATAACTTTAATTTTGTTAATTCCGCCTAGTACTACAAAAAACGTAATTGCACTTAAAAATACTGAAACAATCGGTAAGTTTAATCTAAAATAGTTGTGCATAATATTATCACAACCAGCCAGCATTGCAGCGTTGGTGACAATAAATAGTATAATCAATACAATATTGCCTATCTCAAAGTTTTTACCAAAAGCCAATTTGTTTAATTGAGTCAATGTGGTAACATTGTATTTATTTTTAATATATAAAAAATACCAAGCGAGCGCTGTAAAAACAACAAAAAAGATGCCTACTGCAATCCACACACTTTTACCGCCTAAAAAAAAGTGTTCAATTTCCTTACCGGTAGCAAATCCAACACCTATTACACTGCTTATGATAAAAAACATATCAAATAAAAACAACTTTAACCATTTCATATTAATTAATATGATTTTAATGCTTAAATAATTACTTTGAATGAGTGTTATAAATGAAAAATCAAGCAAATAAATTGCTTGATTTATTATTATTTCTTTAATTTGCGTAAGAATGGAGGCAATGATGTATCACCCAAGTCAATTTTGCTGTTAAAAGATATATCTTCAACCTTTTGAGGTTCTTCTTCCATTTCCTCGTCTTCCACCTCTTCTAGTTCTTCTTCGACTTCTTCATCTTCCTCTTCAGGTTCATCATTTATAGTAGGGGTCGCCACATTTACAGGCTCAACCTTTGGAATGGGATTTAAGGCTTGTTCGCGTTCTTGTCCCTTTAAATCAAAACCAGTTGCAATTACCGTAACTTGAACTTCGCCTTGCATATGTTCATCAATGGTGGCACCGAATATAATATTACACTGATTATCAACCACATCTCGCACCAAATCTACAGCCTCATAAATTTCGGCTAGGGACAAATCACGTCCACCAGTAATATTAATTAATATTCCAGTAGCACCCTCAATTGACGTTTCAAGCAATTGACTAGTAACTGCTTGGCGCACTGCCTCCATTGTCTTATACTCGCCACGACCTTTACCAATACCCATATGTGCCATGCCTTTATCTTTCATAATTGTAGCCACGTCAGCAAAGTCTAGGTTTATTAGGCTAGGCTTAACAATAAGTTCTGACACCCCTTGTATACCTTGACGCAACACGTCGTCAGCATATCTAAATGCATCTACTAGTGAAATATCTTTCTTTAATATCTTATATAATTTGTCATTAGGAATAATAACTAAAGTATCAACATACTTGCGTAATTCTTGAAGTCCTTGTTCGGCATTACGTTGACGGGTAGCACCCTCAAATGCAAAAGGTTTAGTAACCACGCCTACTGTTAGAATGCCCATTTCTTTAGAAATTCTTGCAATAACAGGCGCCGCGCCTGAGCCAGTTCCGCCACCAAGACCGCAAGTGATAAACACTAGGTTACTGCCCTCAAGCATTTGTCTAATTTCTTGTTCGCTTTCTTCTGCCGCAGCCGAACCAATTTCTGGCTTAGCACCTGCACCAAGACCACGAGTTACTTGCTTGCCCAAGGCAATAGTCTTGTCCGCCTTGCTCATATTTAACACTTGTTGGTCAGTATTGACTGCTACAAAATACGCACTGGTAATCCCCGCTTCAATCATACGATTGACGGCATTGTTACCACCGCCACCAACACCAATTACCTTGATATTACACACATTGTTATAATAGTTTTCCATAAATCCCCCTTTATACTAAGTTCCCTATAATCTTGGTTAGAGTATATTTAGATGTTTGATATTTGTTTGCACCATTATCTAAAGGATTGCTTAACAAATATACCTTTCTTCCTGTCACCGCTTCAATCAGATTGACTATGCCTCTAAAATTGCACAATCCATCGCCAGTCAAATATATTGGAATATCTTTGAACGCGTCATTAACGCTAATAACTCTATTAATTACATCTGCAATGTTTTCAATTCTTGCTTTTACAATATTGTTGGTTATATTAATCAATGATTTAATCTGTTTAGTGCCGTTGTAAACCATATATCTATCATCTTTCTTGCTTTCAATAGTCAAGCCTACTTTATGCTTAATGCTATCAGCCTCTGTATAACTAAAGTTGTTTAGTTGCATTAAGTCGGCTGTTATATGACCACCCCCAAGTGAGAATGAACTCAACATCAACAGTCCTTCACCTTTTGCAATTGCTACGCTTGTAGTAATATGTCCCACATCAACTACCGCAATAGGATTTAAAGCGTTATCAGTTGAACTAATTGCAAACTGCGACTGAGCCAATGCTGTAGACACAAAGTCAATATCGTTTATACCACATTGTTTTAATATTGATTGCATTAATTCTACAAACTGGCTTTTCACCAAAATATAACTACAATCCATTACAAGTTGACTTATCGGACTTTTGCCAATATCAGTAACAACCGCGCCATCAACTTCGTATTGCAATGGACTATAACTGACAACCATATAATCATCTTTGTTGTTAAAATCATTTATTCCATCAAATAAATTTTGTATATCTAATTCAGTCAACTTTTTGGCAGGGACAAAATTGCGTGTTACGCGCTTACACACACAGGCACTAAATTCACTAGGAACCCCAATATGTATACTACTCACAATCTTGCCGGTGCGACTTCGCATTTCTGTTAAAAGTTCTTGAATAGAGGTTACCAATTGCTCAGTGGAAAAAAACTCGCCGTCCATAAAGCCATCATACCCTTTATCAATGCAAGTGACCATTGCTGATTTGCCATTTTTGGTACAACACGCTAACAAACTAAGCTTAGAAGAACCAATATCTAGAATATACGTTAAATTCTTCATACACCACCCAAAGCCAATTATATAATTTTATTATATTATATTTATAAAACCCAAGTCAAACATTTTTTTGCATTTTAGGTTATTTTTAGATATTTTCAACTTGTTTTTAAATGTTTTTAACATTTATTTGGTAATTTTACT
>JAZUAB010000003.1:0-3226 GCA_045637745.1 Candidatus Onthoplasma sp.
TGTTTCCGCAATCTTCTGACTTATCTACAACCCACTCATAATCGTGTGTTGTGTATCTCTCTTCTCCGCAAACATTACAATCTGCATCGCAAGCGTTATCATAAGCATGATTTACAGTATCGAACACGCCATAAATCCAAACCGCATTTTTAATATCTTCATTACCATAAGCAATATTGATTTCAAATAGCTGCGTTTCATCTCCTTCAATCCAAACCTCTTGCAAGCTATCACAACTATAAAAAGCATTATAAGCAATTGTATTTACGTTTTTAGGGAAAGCAACGGAAAACAAATTTGAACATCCCTCAAACACACCATTATCAATGTGATCTATTCTACCTTTAAAAACAGCTCTTTGTAATGAAGTGCAATTCCTAAACGCATATTCACCAACTGTCGTGGTTGCATTAGGCAATACAACTCGCTCTAAATTAAAACAATTTTCAAAAGCATTATTAAGTATAGTCGTAAGTTTGTTGCCAAAAGATATTTTTGTAATTGCATTACAATTATAAAAAGCATATGATCCAATTAAAACTGTGCTGTTAGGTATTACCACTTCTTCTAAACTAGAACAATTTTTAAATGTGCTATTACCAATATATTCTACTCGGCTACCAATTGTAAGATTTTTTAAACTTAAACAGTTCTGAAAAGCATAATCAGCAATATTCAAAGTCTCATCTGGAATAGTCACATTTTGCAAACTAACGCAACCCTTAAACGCAGATGTGTCAATGTTCATTACTTCTCTTCCTATATAAAGTTTAGACAAGCTAACACAGTCTTCAAAAGCAGAAACACCAATTGTTGCTACTTTATCTCCAATCGTAACCCTTGTAATACTATTACAAGAATTAAAAGCAAAATTCCCGATTTGAGTAACATTATCGCCTAAAATAATTACAGAAATACTATTGCAATTATTAAAAGCATTACTAGGAATTGCCCCTCCGTTAATAGTTACGTTTTTTATAGAAATTGGCACATCTTTATCGTTACTTATCGTATCGCTTGCTATAGCAAAAAGACGTGCAAAGTGTCTATCCAAAAACGGCAACTCCAACTCCAATAATCCTGTACAACCAAGAAAAACGCTATCTCCAATAAAAATCACACTATCGGGTATGTCGATGTTGGTTAATGCTGAACAGTATGAAAATGCTAATTTGCCAATACCAACAATGCTTTCTGGCAATATAATGTTATTAAGATTTATACAACCTTCAAAAGCCGCTCCTGCTATTGTTTTAGTGCCCGTTTTCACAATATAAGCGTCAGAATCAGAACTATTTGCCTTAATTAAATGGTTGCCAATATACAACACTGAATTTTCCCAGTTATTTATGTCATCATAATAAGCGGTATTATGAAAAGCATATACGCCTATGCTTATTATACTATCTGGTATCGATATGTCTTGAAGATTTAGACAATTTTTAAAAGCAAAATCGCCAATATTTAAAACGCCATTATTTAATATTATATTTTTGATATTAGAGCATCCGCTAAAGGCATTAGCACTAATATTTAAAGCGTTTGTTATAACGACTTCAACTAATGAATCCGGAATATCAACATTAATATCCGTATCTGTTACTGTTGTTCCTCCAAAAATATAACCAAAATATGTGTTTTCCGTATAGTTTTGACCAATAAAAGGTAAAGTAATTTTTTCTAGGCTTGAACAACCATAAAAAGCTGATTCGCCTATATTTAAAACACTATTAGGTATTGTTATACTTAAAAGGCTCTCGCAATTATTAAAAGCCCTTGTACCTATATATTTAACAGTATCTGAAATAATTACACTTCTAATATTTTTGCAATAAGAAAAAGCATACTCACCAATGGTTTCAGCTTTTGTAATGATAACTTCTTTTAATGAATCGGGGACGTTCCCATTACCTGACCGACCAAAAATATAGCCTAATTGTGAATCCTCATATGCGGTAGGACTCGAACCTACGAAAGGAATTGTTAGTTTTTCAAGGCTTGCACACCCATAAAGCGCATAGTGTTCTATTGTCGTAACATTGTTTGGTATCTCTAAACTCTTAAGACTTGAACAACCATAAAAAGCGGAATCACCTACATAAGAAATATTGTCAGGAATTATAATGCTTTCCATTCTAGAGCAATTCATAAATACGCCGTAATTTATACTTGTTATACTATTAGGCAAATTTACGTTTTTAAGGTTAGTACAATTTAAAAATGCTTCGTATTTAATTTTAGTAACACTATTTGGTATTTCCACATTTTCAAGACTGCCGCACCCCTTAAAGGCTTGTCCCCCTATTTCAAGAACCCCACTAGGTATCAGCACTTGTGTCATTAAAACACAATCTTCAAAAGCATTGTCAGCAATATATTTAACATCATATCCTTCTATTTTTTGTTGGATATTCATAATACCTGTAAATAATTTGTCACATTTATCGATTATGACAAAATCATCCTTAACCGTATAATCTAAATACCTAATATTATTACAAATATTACATTCCACATCACTGTCATCGTAATAAAAGTGATTGCCTATCGTTGGTATAACAGTATTTTCGTTTTGCCTTTTATGACAAATAGTGCATTCTTGATATTTAATACCATTTTCTATGCAATCCCCTGTTTTTTCTATAATCCATTCATAATTATGTGTAATTGACCTAATATCGTCACATATGTTACAGGTCGCATCGCAGTTATTATCATAAGCATGCGCAGATGGTGCTCTTGTGTAGCCACACGAATTACAACTAGCATCACATTCGTTATCATAAATGTGTGCAGAAGGTGCTCTTGTGTAGCCGCACGAATTACAACTTGCATCACAATTATTACCATAAACATGTGCAGAAGGCGTTCTGGTAGTGTCACATACATTGCATGTAGCATCACATGAGTTGTCATAGGTGTGATTGACCGCACCAATGCATGAGTTATAATACCATGTAGCATTTATAAGATTTGTATTATTAGAGCCCATATCAACATTTGCTTTATCATTTGCCGTTCCGCGGTAGTAAATATTTTTTAGGTTCTCGCAATTGAAAAACGCGCACTCACCTATGTTTGTTATGCTATCATGGATAGTTATACTTATAAGGCCTGAACAATTATAGAACGAAAAATTGCCTATACTGGTTACGCTATTACCGATAATTGCACTTGTAAGGTTTGAGCAACCATAAAATGCAGAATAGCCAATGCTTGTTACACT
>JAZUAB010000004.1:0-10528 GCA_045637745.1 Candidatus Onthoplasma sp.
TTTTTACAAAAGAAAAAGAGGACGCGAGATAATTTCGTCCTCTTTAATCATCCGAAAAGGATGAAAGCATTTAGGTGGCAGTTTGGTCTATAAGCCGAGTTCTGTATTTGATGGTCATCTATCTAAATCAATCGTTACCGTATTAATTTTAGCGGTATTTTTGAAAAACTTAGCGAGCAACTAATATGTTTTTCTTAACCTTGCTTCAGGTGGGGTTTACATGGACCACGATTGTCACCAACCGTGCGGTGAGCTCTTGCCTCGCCTTTTCATCCTTACAATAACCACTCAGGGGTATAGCGGTATATTTCTGTTGCACTTTCCTTCTAGTTGCCTAGACTGGTAATTAGCCAGCACCTTGCTCTGTGAAGCTCGGACTTTCCTCACGATAGTCATTACAACTATCCTGCGACCATCTGACCAAGCTGACGCTAATATAATACCATAGATTTTGGAAATGTCAATACCCTTTTTCAAAAATTTTTCAAGATTTTTTCCAAATTCGACACAAAGTGCTTATTTATAGGCTACTATAACCCTATAAAAATTTTAAAAAAGTTCCAAAATACTTCTCAATTTAACCAAATTTATAACAAAATTGTGTTTAAAATTATAAATTGAGGGTATTGTTATTGACAAAATTCTACATATAGGGTATACTAAAATAAACTTGGAATGGAGGTTAGCAAATGCAACAACTAACTGAAAGACAATGCTGGAAAGTAATAAGAATTTTGGCAAGTGAAAAAAATAATGAGTATAAAGAATTATTAAATATCTTGTTTCGTAAGAATATTGAGAAAACTAAACAAATTCAAGGATACACACGTGATGCTTTTTTGCGTAAGTTTAATATAGATTCGTTGGGACAATTTTTTTATCAATATAGAGAAGCAACTGAGTCTGATCCAGATATGAATAACTGGCTTGATAATTTAAATAGTGAAAGTTTATTAATATTTCTAGATTTTAGATGTAGAGTACTGCAAAGGATATACAATTATTATGCACAATATAAAAATATAGATGACAGAATTATAACACAAATTATAGATGAGACAAAATTATCTCCATTGTCAAAATTTAAAATAGATAGCAATGGCAATGTAATGTTATCATATTCACGCAAGCCTGGCCGTGCCCCTAGAGGCGAGAAGAAGCTTAAAGAACTTCAAATTTCAACAAATGACCTTTATGAGCAAGCGCTAGCTCAAGTTATGGGTAAATTAGTCGGTGGGTATATGCAAGCTCAAAAAGTAACCGAAAAAGATGCTATGGCTTTGGCTTCAACACTTGTAACACAAAACGTTAATCATAAGAGAGAAAAAACAGGATATCAGTATCAAGGCAAAGATCCAATTGTTCCACAAAAACCAGTAGTTGTTGAAGAGGCAAAATCTATACAACAAGAAAACCCAAAGGGAAACGAATGTGATATAGATAATATTGAGATTGATGAAAATAAAATGTACGTTATAGGTTTTGGCGAGGATAAAATGCCAATATATTTGTATAAGGGTCAAAAAGTTAATTTTTTTCGAGAACCAATCCCTTATGCAAAAATTGTATATGATAGAAACAAAAATAAAATTGACGCTGAATATAAATATGCATATTTACAACCAGATGACGAGAGTATATTTAGAAGATAATTTGCGAAAATCGACATTTAGTCGATTTTTTTGTTTGCTATATTTACAAATTTTGTGTTAAACTACTATTAATAAGTATGCAATGCTAAATTTTTATATAGTAATTTAATTAAAAGGGGAAAAGCAATGACATATCTAGATATTTTGCAAGACAAAGAAATAATGGCGATATTAAATCAAATTGACATTTTGAAGCAAGCGGATGCTAAATATTATGGAATAATACATACATTAAGCACTATCGATTATGCAAAGCAATTATCAATATGTTTTGAACTAAATGCTCACGAAAGGGAGTTGTTATATATTGCCTGTGCGCTACATAATATTGGACATTTAAATGGTAAAACTTTACATGACCATACTGGTGCTGAGATGGCTCGCACATATCTGCGCAAACATGATTTTGATGTTAAGGAAATTAATTGTATTTGCAGTGCAATCAAGAGCCATACGGGCAAAACCACTGATAACTTTTATGACGGAGTATCGGCTTGCCTAATACTTGCTGACAAAATGGATTTTGGTGCATCGCGTATTAAACCGCATTTCCCTTATCTAAGCGAAGAAGAAGAGATATGCAAAGCCATAACTAATGTATGGGTAGACCGAAAAGATGATACAGTTGTGCTTTGGCTACAAGGTAGTAAAGTAGATTGGAATGCGTTTGTACAAACTTCAATATATTCTAAACTATACAGATGCTTTTCAACAGTATGCAAAAAGAACAAATTGAAATTTGTAGTACGTGTTAAAAAAGGCGCATAATGGACGTGAAATAAGGGCTTGCACGTCCTTTTTATTAAATTTTTTGAGTTGCAAAATATGTCGACTTTTAGAAATTGAATATATTTTAAGTTAAGGAAAATATTATATATTATGAGTAAAAAAATCACACCAATAATACAACGAACATATGACAAAGATAAATATCGCGATTTACTTCGCAAGCCATTTGCACATCGCGGAGTACACAATGTTTATCCAGAAAATAGTTTGCCCGCTTTTGAAAACGCGATTGAATTAGGGGTTGGGATTGAATTGGACATTCATTTGACAAAGGACGAACAGCTTGTTGTATTTCATGACGACAATCTTAAGCGAATGACTGGCGCAGATGAGTATATAAAATTTTTAACCTATGAACAAATTAAGCAATATAAATTAGACAATACTGAATACACAATACCATTATTAAAGCAAGTGCTTGATTTGGTGGCGGGTAGGGTGCCAATACTGATTGAAATTAAAACAAACAATAATATGAAAAAATTGGTTCCCAAACTAAAAGGCGAACTTGACGGCTATAAAGGCAAAGTTTTTATTCAGTCGTTTAATCCGTTTGTTTTGCGTCGTTGTTATAAAGCAATGCCAAATATTTTACGCGGGCAGTTGTCAAGTTATTTTGTGGGTGATAAATTAAAGTTATACAAAAAAATACCTATTAAAAAATTGTTTTTCAAAAGTTTTTCACACATTGATTTTGTGTCATATAACTTAAATAATTTGCCTAACAAATATGTTGACAAGGTTGATGTCCCAGTGCTTGCGTGGACGGTGAAAACTGAAGAAAACTACAAAAAAGCAAAACAAAATGCCAACAATATGATTGTTGACAATGTTCAAGTGTTAAAATAATCAATCTAAAAGTACATCTTTATCAAGATAAGCCCTAAGTATTGTAAGGGCTTTTTTTTCAATACGTGATATGTAACTTCGGCTTATATCTAACATTTCAGCCACTTCGCGCTGAGTGTAGGCAGGTGAGCCGTTTAAGCCGTAGCGGTATTTGACCACAAAATACTCACGCTTGCTTAATTTTTGTTTCATAATCTTGTCAACTGTTTCCATAAGCATTGAATTGTTAACTTTTAAGAACACATCATCTTCATCCTTTTCAGGAATGGTGTCCATAAGTGAAACATCGTTATCGTCAGCATCACTTCCAAGTGATTCATCAAGACTGTCAACCGTGATATGCTTTTTGTTGGCTCGCAGTAGCATTAATATTTCGTTTTCAATGCAACGGGCAGCGTATGTTGATAGACCTGCGCCTTTATCAATGTTGTATGAGTTAAGAGCCTTAATTAACCCTATTGAGCCGGCAGATATCAAATCATCCGCCTCAGCCGTGCTGGAGTACTTTTTAACAATATGGGCAACTAGGCGCATATTGTGTTCTATCAGCCGTATTTTAGCATCTTTGTCGCCATCAGCCATTAACTTAACCAACTGGTTTTCTTCATCCTTATCTAAAGGCTTAGGGAAGGATGAGTTGTTGTCAACATAGGCGTAGAAAAAAGTAAGCCGAGTTAAAAAAGCCCCAATGCTTTCAAAAATCATACAACCTCACTTGTGTAATATATGAAAACTCGGATTAAAGATTGCTAGTCCATTTAAGATATTTATAATAAAAAACAAAAAAAATTAAATAAATCACTTTATAATTTTAAAAAAGTTTGCTATTATATATATTGAATAATTATACTTGGCAGAGGAGAGTATGGACAGACAAGATAGAATTAGAAATTTTTGTATTGTGGCGCACATCGACCATGGTAAGAGTACATTGGCGGATAGATTTATTGAATTTACCAACACGGTGGCTAAGCGTGATATGAGCGCACAACTACTAGATAGCATGGACATTGAGCGTGAGAGGGGTATTACCATTAAACTTACACCCACTACAATGAAATATAACTATAAGGGTGAAGAATATACACTTAACTTGATTGACACACCTGGACACGTTGACTTTTCGTACGAAGTGTCACGCTCGTTAATGGCGTGTGAAGGCGCAATACTAGTTGTAGACGCAGCACAAGGAGTGCAAGCACAAACTTTGGCTAATGTGTATTTGGCTTTTGATGCCAAGTTGGAGATTATACCAGTGCTTAACAAGGTTGATTTGCCTAGCGCGGATTGTGATAGAGTAATTAAAGAGATTGAAGATATTATTGGCATACCGGCTGAAGATGCTCCACGCATTTCGGCTAAAACGGGGCTTAATATTGAACAAGTGCTTGAACGTGTGGTTGAAACTGTGCCCGCGCCTAAAGGCGATGAAAATGCGTCACTAAAAGCATTGATATTTGATAGTTATTACGATAGTTATAAGGGTGCTGTAAGTATGGTGCGTATTGTTGATGGGCAAGTTAAGGCTGGCGACAAAATACGCTTTATGCAAACGGGCAAAACATTTGAAGTAACTGAAGTCGGTATATTTGCGCCTAAGAATGTAGAAACTGAAGTGTTGCAGGCTGGCGATGTTGGTTACATTTGTGCTAGTATCAAAAATGTGGCAGATACTAAGGTAGGCGATACCATCACTTTAGCCGAAAATCCTACACCAAAGGCACTAGACGGCTTTAAGGTGGCGGTACCAATGGTGTTTAGTGGTATATTCCCGCTAGATGGCAGTAAGTATGAAGAGTTGAAAGATGCGCTAGAAAAATTGCAACTAAATGATGCATCACTACACTTTGAAAAGGAAACAAGTACAGCTTTAGGCCACGGCTTTAGATGCGGATTTTTAGGCTTACTGCATATGGAAATTATTAACGAAAGATTGGAACGTGAGTTTAATCTTGACCTAATTACTACCGCACCAAGCGTAGAGTATAAGATTAAGGAAATCAACAAGGAAGAGTACTTAATATCTAACCCTAGTTTTATGCCTAGTATTCCAGCCATTGAAAGTATGCAAGAGCCGGTGGTAAAGTTAGAGATTATTACTCCGCCTGAATATATGGGCAATTTAATGGATTTATGTAGTGATAGACGTGGCGAATATAAAGATATGCAATATTTAGATGCAAATCGCACAAAACTAAATTATATAATGCCACTTAACGAGATTGTGTATGACTTCTTTGATAAAATCAAGAGTTTGTCCAAGGGTTATGCTAGTATGGACTATGAATTGTGTGGCTATCAACCTAGTGATTTGGTTAAAATGGACATACTATTAAATGGCGATGTGTGTGATGCGTTATCAATTATCGTACATAGGTCAAAGGCATATGCGCGTGGTAGATCATTATGTGAAAAGCTAAAGGAAGTAATACCAAGACACTTGTTTGAAATACCTATTCAAGCGGTTATTGGTGGCAAAGTTATTGCGCGTGAAACTATTAGCGCAGTACGCAAGGACGTATTAGCCAAGTGTTATGGTGGTGACGTAACGCGTAAACGTAAACTATTGGAAAAGCAAAAAGAAGGTAAAAAACGTATGCGCAAATTAGGTAGTGTAGAATTGCCTAGTGAGGCATTTATATCAATATTAAAAATTGATGATTAAGGGGGAAAATATGGAAGATAAAGATATGAAGCAAGTTGAAGTTCAAAATCAAATGAGCGAGAACGATGAGGGCAGAAAAAGTGAATACAATCGCGAAGCTGTTGACCAAATGATTGAACGTAGGCTTGAAGAACGTCGCGAACGGGAAATGGCTGAAAGAGAGGCCGAGCAAGTAGCGGAAAAAAACGAAAAGAAGTCTAAACAATTATGGGCAAACAAGAAATTGAATAAGTTTGATAAAATCCGTTACCGCGAACAAAAGTGTCGCGAGTGGGAAATTAAAATTGTTAACGAGGGGATGCAGGATGACAGGCTTGGATTATATATTCACATACCATTCTGCGACCGTAAGTGCGATTACTGCGATTTTGTGTCATATTCAATGAGTGAGGAAGCTCAACATCAATTCCAAGAAGCATTGTTTAAAGAAATTGATATGTATCGGGTTCAGTGCGAAAAAATGGTGTTTAACAGCATATATATTGGTGGCGGAACACCATCAGTTATGTATGTAGGGTTTATACGTGAATTGGCACGTAAATTATATTCAACGTTCCACTTTGAAGGTGAGATTGAGTTTACCATTGAAGTTAATCCTAATTCAGTGACATCGGCAAGGCTAATGGAATACTTACAAGCGGGGGTCAATCGTGTAAGCGTTGGTGTTCAATGTATTGATAGTAAAATTTTGAGAAACGTTGGTCGATTCCAAACTATTGAAAATATCGAAAATACATTTAAGCTATTGCACAAAATGGGATTTATTAACATAAGCGCAGACGTGATGATAGGCTTGCCAAATCAATCGTTAGACGCTGTTAAGGACACTATTGATTATCTTGTAGATCAACACGTAAAGCACATATCTGTATATACATTGCAAGTAGAGGAAAACACTCAATTATTTAAAAATATTAAAATGGGCAAGGTTAAACCTTTAGGAGATAAAGCGTGTATCAAAATGTACAATACTGTAAACGAGATGCTTAAAAAGGCTGGATTTGTGCGCTATGAAGTGTCAAACTTTGCAATTCCAACATATGAAAGCAAACACAACTTTAAGTACTGGAAAGACGTTGATTATCTAGGACTTGGCGTTTCAGCGCATAGTTTCTTGGAGGGGTATAGGTTTAACAACACTCCAAGGCTTGATGAATATATTGATATGATTAATAACGGCGAATTGCCAGTTGTCAACAAAGAGTTTATTCGTGATAGCGAACGTAGAACAGAGTTTATAATGTTATCATTACGTCTTGCGACAGGTCTAAATCTTGAAAAGTTTAGAAAGCGCTTTAAAGAAGACCTTTTAAAAACTCGCTCAAGACAAATTCAAGACCTAATTAAGCACGGATATATATACATTGAAGAAGGATTCTTAAAAATTGCTCCTGAGCACTTCTATGTGTCTAACCGCATTATATTAGAACTATTATAATAAATTAATAAATCATTAAAGATAAAGAAACTAAATCTTTATCTTTTTTCATACTTATACCAAAATATTACAAAAAAAGTTAAAAAACTTTCATATTTTTGGCAAAAAGTGTTGACAAATATTTACAATCTGCATATACTAGTGTTAGCAGTCAAAGTTGAAGAGTGCTAAAAGGAGATAGGCGTGGAAATCAAAAGTCAGCGCAAAAAAGACATTTTACTTTACGCGGTGGATGAGTATATACGTAAGCCTCAACCAATTACAAGTGCAGGTTTAAGTGTTAAGTTTAATGATGTTAGCACTGCCACATTGCGTAACGAATTAAATGCCTTGGAGCAAATGGGGTATTTGCAACAACTACATACATCTGGCGGGCGTGTGCCTACAAGCCTAGCGTATAGATGTTATGTTAATGATATATTAAGCAGTAATAAGTTAGATATTAATGCCTTGCAACAGGTTAAAGATAGTTATGAGCATAAGAGTGTCAACCTAATTAGTACATTATCATCACTTGCCAAAAGGCTAAGTAAGGTTACAAATTGCCCTACAATATTGGTGCAACATGGAATAGAGAATTTAACCATTGTTGACATCAAAATCATTCCACTTATTCAAAAAGATGCCTTATTGCTGGTAGAAACAACTGCGGGCGTAATTGATGACAATTTAAGTTTAGACCCTGACACTGACCGTGATGCTTGCCGTGATGCATCAAGTTACTTAACCGAGCATTTTAAGGGCAAAACCATTAAATATATGGTAGATAACGTTGCGGAAGTATGCTTGAAGGCAGGGGCTCAAATGTTTGAGTTTAAAGCGCTGATTGATAGCGTAACATTGGCACTACAAAATGTAGTTAAAACCAAGTTAGATATCAGCAGTGAAAATACCTCGCGGATGTTAGAGGGTATTACCTCAAGCGAGTTTGATGAGGCTAAGGGCGTGTTATCATTCCTAGAAGATGGTGAAGACGTTATTAGTGCTGTGACCGATAGCGATGAACTTAACTTTGTAATAGGCGATGAAAATGAAAATGACAAACTTAAGGGAGGAATGATGCTAAGCGCACCAATCGTGATAGATGGTGTAAGTATTGCTTCGCTTGCCCTTGTAGGTCCTAAGCGTGTTGATTATGGTAGTTTGGCAGCTGCATTAAAGTTTATTGTAAGCCAGGCCGAAAATTTGAATAAAAAAGGAGAATAAACCTTGGAAGATTTAGAAAGAGATTTAAACAAAGAATGCAATTGCTGTGAACAATGTAATTGTGGTGGAGATTGTAATTGCACGCCAGAAAATAAGTGTTGTCCAGAATGCACTTGCGATGAACATTGTACTTGCAAACACACGTGCGAGAGTGATGAAGATGGTGATTGCACTAGAGATGATAAATATGGCGAAAACTGTAGTTGTGAACAAGATACAAGTTGCGATTGTGAAGATGAATGTAATCACACTGAAGATGATAAATGTTGTGAGCAATGTGATTGTGCTGATGAGGAAGAAAAATGTCAGTGTGGTTGTGGCGAAAGCGTGGAAGAAGAAACTACTGCCGATGCATACTTTAAACAATTGTTAAGTTTGCGTGCCGAGTTTGACAATTACCGCAAACGTACACAAAATGATATAGCCAAGGCTTATAGCAACGGCTTTAATCAAGCAATAACCGAATTCTTGCCAGCACTTGATAGTTTTAAGATGGCTACTGAATATATAACTGACCCAAATACATTGATGGGCATACAATATATTGAAAAAGGCATACTTGCAACCCTTGAAAAGATGGGCATAGAAGTGATTGATGTGAGTGGCAAGTTTGACCCTAATTTCCACCAAGCAATTGGTAGTGAAGCAAGTTCTGAACACGAAAGTGGCGATATAATTAAAGAATGTTTTAAAGGCTTTAAGATGGGCGATAAAGTAATCCGTTATGCTCAAGTGATTGTGGCAAAGTAAGGAGAGGATATGAACTATAAGGAAAGATTAAATAAGGTACAAGAAGTATTGGAAGAAAGTTTAAATTTAAATTGGGTTGACCGCTTAGTATATAATCACGCACATAAGTATTATCACACTGCAGATATGTGGGACTTTGAAGATGGGCGCCCAACTTATGCATATTTAGTAGATGGTAAACGCAGTTACTTAGCGCGAGTGGTAATAAAGGGCGAAAAGTTCAACATAGCGATTAATGGTATGAGGATAGATGCCTCTGAACACTGGAAGGAATTAATAGCGGAAAATACAGACACCCAATCATTATAAGGACAAATAAAATGGGAAGACTATACAAATTGAAAGATATATACGACTTTTTACAAGAGTATTATAATCTTGAGTGGCGTGATTTTATGATTATCAGGCACGAATGTGCATTTCCTATACAAGTAAATGACTTTAATAAAAGTTGCCTACGTGTGCCAGCAGTGTTATATAAGGGCGAACAAAAGCAAATATGCTGGATAAGTGTATCAAACACATATTTCAATGTATATGGGTATGATGAAAATAGAAATAAAAACAAAAGCAAACTATGGCGCGAACTTTTAGCAAAGCAAAATAATCAGGAACAAACTTATGGGATTTAACGCAAGGAGAACTAATGGCAAAGCGAAATTATAAACTAAAAGATGTATATGACTATTTATTAGAGGCGTATAACATAGAATGGCGAATGAATTTAGTGTTGGGCGATGATGGTAAAGAGCGTGGTGTTAGGTCGTATGATTTTGGTGGTTATACAGGGAAATATGCTGATAAATTAAGCGTGGTGGCTCTAGTATACAATCAAGGCAAGCGTCAACCAGCATGGCTAATAGTAACCAGTAATTCATTAAGTTTGGGAGTAAAAGAAAAACCAACTATTGAATGGCAAGACTTTTTAGCACAAAGACATAATCAAGAACAAACATTAACAAAATAGATTTTTACAACTTTTATTAATAAAAAGTTGATTTAATATATTTAATAAAACAAGGAGAATTATTATGGGAAAAATTATTGGTATCGACTTAGGTACAACAAATTCATGTGTTGCGGTTATCGAAGGTGGTAATCCAACCGTTATTGCCAACAGTGAGGGTGGCAGAACTACCCCTAGCGTAGTAGGTTTTAAAGATAGTGAAAGATTGGTGG
>JAZUAB010000005.1:0-1736 GCA_045637745.1 Candidatus Onthoplasma sp.
ATAACAAAAAACTGCTATTAATTAGCAGTTTTTATTTTACTTTCCGCTTTAAGTTAAATGATTTTAAAATATCTTCCAAATCTTCGGTAGGGTTTAATGCCTCATTTATATCAAAGCCTGATTTAGATGGCGTAGATGCGTAATCGCTTGCAATTGCATCAAGCGCTGATGGCAACCCTTGTCCTCTAGCCATTGTTCTCACAGGTTTCTTGTCGTCAATATAGCCTATAATATTCTTTAACAACTTTTTGATAGGATCTTCACGCGTAGATGAAATATTGTTTACAGCTTGAGCTTTAATGTCTTCATCATTGCCATACGCTACACTCTTAAACTTGTCCGCCATATCTTTAAGCCTTGATTCTTTCTTTAGTTCTGGATATTTAGCATACAACTCGTTAAGCACCCTTTCCATACGTGCATACAATAATCTTGAACGTTGAATATTAAGCTCATACAATTTATGCATACTATTATCTAATTGATTACTTCTCTCTACCGCAAATACAATTGCCGATGAAATGCTTTGCTCCTTTGCCTCGTGAGACTTAACTTCATCATTTAATCGCTTAATAGCATCACGCTGATCTTCAATTATTGATTTTAATCTGGCAATTTCTGCCTTTAAATCATGCAAATTGTCCATTATTTTCTCCTACTCATAATCATATTGTTAACTACTATAAATCCAAAAATCCAAACCAGCATTACAATCAGCATAATCCATAATTTATATATGCCAATTTGGAACAGCAATGCCCAAATAAACAATCCTAGAAATAATATGGCAAGCTTTTTTTGAGCATTGGTTTTAAAATATATTCCAGTTAGAATGCTGGATGCACTTGCACCTAAAAATAAGAAATGCCACAAATCTAAATATCCATATTTCGTAAAATGTGTCAGCATTCCAATTATGCCAAATATAAATATTATTATACCTAAAAATAGGCTAGAATCTATTTTAAATTGTAATCCGCGCACTATTAAACACATTCCATACACTAGCATTGTTAATGCAAAACAAATGCCTAAATACGAAAATTTTTCGTTTGGAATTGCCAAATCAAGTATCAAACAAATTACGGCGACCGCTACAGTGGTTATATAAAATAAATTAATTCTTCTGTTCATATGCCTTACCCTTTTGTCTGATGATATAATTATAGACTAAAATGCCAATTCCTATAACAATTAAAATTATACTTAGCCATTGTGATACGCGTAACGCTCCCCAATACAAAGAATCTGTACGCAAACCTTCAATCCAAACACGACCCAAGCCATAATATGCCAAATAAAATCCTGTAGTTGTGCCTAGTTGTTTAGATTTATTAAATACAATTAATAATAGTGCAAAACCAATTATATTCCACAAACTCTCATAGAAGAAAGTCGCCAAATGCCATTCGTAACCACCGATAACATCAATTTTCACCGCAAAAGGAAACCACTGCCAATTAGGGTCGGTAACTAAGTACCCATATGCCTCCTGGTTGAAGAAATTTCCCCATCTGCCTAAAGCTTGACCTAAAATTAATGCTGGCACAATAATGTCAAATAACTTAATAATAAGTTTCATATCTTTTTTATACAATGCAAATCCAACAATTGCCAAAGCGCCACCGATAATGCCTCCATATATGGCAATACCGCCCTCGCGAATATTCCAAAATGTCTTAAAAGTATATTCAGTATCACTAAATATGCAATAATACAATCTTGCACCTAATATT
>JAZUAB010000006.1:0-3874 GCA_045637745.1 Candidatus Onthoplasma sp.
GTTTTATATTCACTAATTGAGAGTATAAGCAAAATAGACAACACAACAAACAATATTGACTTAATTATTAAATTAGCATACAAAGACATTAACAAGTATTTGTATAATCAAAGAACACTAAACATAGGCAAAAAAAGACCATTTGACTATTCAATAGAGTTTTTGACAGATGCGGGCATTTCACTAGTAAATGTAAACAAAACAATACAAGCATATACAAACTATAATGAAGATATACTAGACAACTTATATAATATAACAACTTTTTATAATAGCAACATAGACAACACTATTTCACTTGATGAACAAACAATATATAATCGTAAATTGATAATAGCAATTTTTAATCACTTGACAAAACAACAAAGACAAATAATAAAGTATTTGTCATTAGGTTATAGTCAAAGACAAATAGCAAATAAACTTAATAGAGTTGTTAGCGGTATTAATAAGCATATACAAAACATAAGACAAATAGCAACAACAATTAAAAATGACTTTGACAAAAAATATAATCAATAATATATAACAACATATATAATAAATTAAGACAAGTACAAAAAATGCACTTGTCTTTTTTTGTTGCACTTTTTTTGCTTGTTGCAAAGTGAACACTAATCGTATATATAGTATATGACAAGTGCAACAATGCAAAGTGAACACTAATCGTATATATAGTATATGACAAGTGCAAGCACTAATCATATAAAATCATACTAACAAGGGGGTAAATTGTATGTATTATGTTATGGGACTTTTTTTGCAACACTTTGGACGACTTCCAAAAGATAAAAAAGAGTTAGCATTATGGTACTTATGCAATAAGCAACCTGTTAGGGTATAACTGCAAGCAACACGCATAGCAATATGCGTTCCCTTATATCCCCTTTTCTAAGGTTTACCTTACATTAGGTAAGCCTTTTTTGCACCCATTGTTAGAACCTTCACGCTGGTGGGTGTGTTAAGTTAATGCGTAGCATTAGCGAACTAATCTAACAACCGATTTTAGTAGAGTTGAGTGGACTTTATGTCCACGATACTCGCCTATTTGGTACTATGCTTTAATAGTGCCTTGCCTACTATGTAAGGCAAAAAGAATATACATAGAGTTACCTTGACTTTGAAAAGGCGTCGCCACAGCAAGAGAGTTAGGCTCTTGGTTCCAGATAGTGAAAATGCGTGGGGTTATTCAGTTAAAACCAAACTCGGCTTGTGCAACAACTGATATGCGTGATGTTATTATTACGGCATTATTGCAACACTTCCCATCCAAGAAGTTATAGAGTTGCGTTATCAAGTATAATGCGATTTTGACTGATTGCCTAAAATTGTGCGACAGTAGTCCACTTGGGTACACTGAATAGTTTGCAACGCAGGTGAAAGGTTATTGTGTTTGCGTGATGTGTTCGGGTATTAAATAGCGTGAATATTACAAAACAAAAAAAACAAACAAATTAGCAACATAATGTTATGGGTTATGTTGATTATATACATTTGTCCAACATACAAGGTGCCTAACAGTTGCCTTTGCAACGGGATTGGACTATCCCAAAAATGACCTTGTAAAAAATATTTATTTAAGATTTTAAGGAGATTTTGTTAGTTATGACAGAAGTTTTAAACGAATTAAGAGAAAAGGCTATTGCCATCATTAATGAATATAATGGTGCATTGGCTAACGGCAACGCTAGGTTGATGAACGAAAAAGACATTGACCTTAAAGAAGTCGAAAAAGAATATGCCAGCGAAATGGCTAAGGTTGTATTCCAAGAATGTTTGGCAACCGAAAACCCTATTCTTACTGCCGTAATGCGTTATCAATTCAATGTTATTGGACATAAAGATAACAAGGAAGATGGCATTATTACAGGCAGAGAATTGGCTGACGATAGAAGTCGTCAAATTGACCTATTAAAGTTAGGCAAATACTCTCAAAAAGTCAAGGCAGACAATGCCCTTAACACTGATTGGGAGCATACTTGCGAAAAATTTAATCAATTATTGTGTATGAGAACTGCGAGAGAATTAAAGTTCACAGCACCTCAAATTAAGGCACTTGCAAAAACATATTATATGAATGATATTGCACGCAAACTTGAATTAGGCGAAACACCTGATAGTAATACTCAAATTGTTAAGTTATTGCAAACCATTATTGACCAAATTCTATTCCTAGATGATGGCAAGGGTAAGAATACTTACAAAGTTAATAATCACGATGCTTCATATTTGATTATGTTGTACACTCGCAAAGGCAAAGCAACTTTATCAGTTCAAACTGCTAAACACGACTTTTTGCGTAGAATTATTAGTGATGTGTTATATCGTATCGTTACTAATGGTCAATATTCAGTAGAATACAAACAAATTAAGCCAAAGGCATAAGTTTTTGGAGATTTTGCTTGACATTACACAAAACATCAATTATAATGATTGCGTGCACGGTGGGTATTCCCCTGCACTGTGTTTTGTTGTGTTAGGTTTGTTGTTAAGATATGTATTTTGTGTTTAAGTTTTATTCATATTTTAATTATTCCTAACATTGAAATAGTGCTATTGCGTAATGCTTTGGCACTATTTTAGTAATGTTAAGAGTTAGCAAATAGCCTGCTCTTACAAATAAATTTAAAGGAGCAACTATTTTGACAGATTTAGAGTTTGTAAAACAACTAGGTGAAGATTACGCAAGCGTTATTGAGAACGCTAGAAAACATAAGTGCGAGGTTAATGAGGTTCAACTAAATAAGTTGGATGAAATCGTTAAAACCCTTCAAGCCTGCATTAAAGAGTTTGGCGGGGAGATTGAAGACCTTGATTTAAGCCCTGCACTCCTATCGGGTGGAGTTACTGCTAACTTTATTGTGTTGCATTTACACGGCGATATGGTAAAGCGATTTGCTGACGCTATTAGAGAAGCGTCTGCTATCACCTTTGACGCTACTGCGACGGGAGAAGTTTGCATTAGCGTAACAGTACCTGATGTTTTCAAAACAATAGATTAATAAACTAATTAAAGCACTGCTAAAAAGCGGTGCTTTTTTAATTCACGGAGGTATTATGAAATTTGTAGTAAGTTCTGCTTCATATCAGGACAAATATATGTTGGATAATAAATATCCTAGATACATTGACTATGTTAAGGACAACAAACCTAACATTAAAGAAAAATGTGTTTTTGATAAGAAAGTAAATGCTTGGGTGATTGAAATTCCTACACTTGAAAAATTAATAGAGATTGTAAGGAATTATGATTATCAAGGGGTTGGCAATGCAACGGTTGGAGCATACGCCGACAACGACGACTATGGATATTTGTTCTTCTGCGACAACAATATAGAATAATACCTAATTATGACAAAGCGATAATATAATGGCACTACTGTTACGAGATTTTGGTAGTGCCATTTTTATTCTTGACATAAATTAAACTGCAATGCGATTGTTTGCTTTGCAAACTCTTTGGTTGGATTGCATTGGGTTAAATCTGTGTTAGGAACTTAAAATCTCAAGAATAAAAGGAGAATTTTTAATTATGAAAATTGCAATCGTTGGAAACGCATACGCAATCACTTCTAGCATTAAGCATAGTGATTACGACTTATTGAAAAAGCACTGCCCAGAGGCATTGACCATTACCGATGACGAAGGTAATGATGTATTCAGCATTAATTACAATGCTGGCAACCCAAGTGTTGGTAAATTTGGCATCACTTTTGATGGAATTTCAAGAGATGATAAGAAAACATTAACACTTACAGGTACTATCCCTGGCACTGTTGTTGACGCAAAAGAATTTGTAGCAGACCAAATTGGTGTTGCTATTGGCTTCTTGAACCAAATGGAAGAAGAATTGCCTGAGGTTGTTAAGGCTGTT
>JAZUAB010000007.1:0-29948 GCA_045637745.1 Candidatus Onthoplasma sp.
ATTTGTGGAAGATTTCTTCGCAAACTACAAAGGGGCAACTGCTTTTCCCTTTGTGTAACACATTTGTAATATGTTAGTATTATATTGGGAATGATAAAATTATAATAAAAAATAAAAAGGGGAAAATATATGAATAGATTAAAAGATAAAGTTGCCATTGTTACTGGCGGTAATTCAGGAATTGGCGAATCAGTAGCCGAATTATTTGCAAGTGAAGGCGCAAAAGTTATTGTTGCATCTTTAGGTGCATCTCAAAAGGATAATATTGCAAAAACATTAAAAAAGATGGGGGCTGACTATATGATGGTTCCTTGCGATATTTCAAAGGAAGAGGATGTTAAAAATTGCTTTAATAAAGTAGTGAAAAAATACAAACGCGTTGACATTATGATTAACAATGCCGGCGTGCTTGAAAAAGGCTTACTTCCTATTGACAAATTTGAGGTTAATGATTGGGAGTGGGTTACTCGCATCAACACATTTGGCACAATGCTTTGTATGAAGTATGCTAGCAATATTATGCTAAAGAATGGTGGAGGCTCAATAGTTAATGTGTCATCAATTGCTGGCGCTAAAGGCTTTGGTGGCTCAGTATATTGTTCTACTAAGGCTGCTATGCTAGGCATTACACGTAACAGCGCTATGCGCTTTGCTGGCACTGGTATTAGATGTAATGCTATATGCCCAGGCAGTGTGCTTACACCAATGACAACTAATACATCTAATAATCTTGATAAAGATATGTACACCGCTATGGATAACTATGGCAATCTAGATGTTGGTATATGCAAGCCAATTGATGTTGCTAATGTGGCATTATTTTTAGCTAGTGACGAATCAAGCGCAATTACTGGTCAAGAAATTATAGTAGATAAAGGTTATAGTCTATAAAATAAATCAAGCTCTTAACATCTATTAAGAGCTTTTTTATGTTTAATATACACGATTTAAGTGGCAAAATATGACAAATAGGTAATATTTTCGACTAAAATTAATATATAATTACAAATGGAAACATCATTTTTGGAGCTTAAATATAAACAGGTCATTAATGTGGTGGACGGCAAAACTTTAGGCCATATCACAGATATTATTTTTGATACCAAAAGTTGTAAAGTGTTAGGATTGATAGTTCCAAGTCCGGCGAGCGGGTGGCTTGCTTGCTTTAGGTCAGGCAAGGAGATATTTATACCATTTGATTGTATTTGCAAGATAGGTGTGGACGTTATATTGGTTGAATTATATATCAATAATGACCACGTTCCATCCCCTAAAAACGATAAAGATTGTAATGAGAAGCATAAATAAAAAATACAACTTGTAGTGTTATAGAAAACCACTTATACAAAACAATGTGGTTAAAAAATTAATAATAAAGTGAAAATATAGCCAAAAAGCGTTTAAATTTGGTTGTATTTTTTTTAAATTTGTGTAATAATTAATACATAAGTTAGGAGATAATTATGAAATGTGTTTTTTGCGGAAGTAATGATAGTAAAGTTGTTGACAGTAGATATCTAAAAGATACAGCAATTAGACGTAGACGTGAGTGTAATAAGTGCGGTAAAAGATTTACTACTTATGAAACAGTTGAAACTAATCCTATGGTTGTTACCAATGTATATAATGAGCGTGAACCTTTTAAGGCTGAAAAGTTGACTGAAAGTTTACGCTATGCAACATATTGTAGGGATGATATTGATGTTGTAGAATTGGCTGATAAGATTGAAAAGCAATTATTTGCACTTAATAGCCAAGAAATTAGCACTAAGCAAATAGTAGATATTGCTATTGATGCATTAGTTGAGTTGGACACAGTTGCTGCGCTAGTTTATTATACTCAACATACTGATTGCAACAACTTTGATGATGTGCGAAGATTTTTAAATAGATAACTTAATGAGGGCTTGACAGGGTTATAAGCCTTGCCAATCCCTCTTTTTTATGTAAATTGCTCAATGTATATAAATTAATCTAATATATCAGTATTGACTATATTTGTATATTGTGATAATATATATTTTAACAATTGATTTTAATAATTAAAGGGAGATAATATGATAACAGTAAGTGGAGTAAGTTTGCAATTTGGTAGCAGAAAATTGTTTGAAGACGTTAATTTAAAATTCAACAAAGGCAATTGTTATGGCGTTATTGGTGCCAATGGTGCTGGCAAATCAACATTTATGAAGATATTGTCTGGCGAAATTGAACCAAATAAGGGTGAAGTTATTATTCCTAGAACTGAACGTTTGTCGGTGTTAGAGCAAAACCAAGAAAAGTATAATGATTGTACCGCAGTGCGCACAGTATTGTTGGGTCACAAACGCTTGGTTGAGATTATGGATGAGCAAGAGATGTACTATGCAAAGGGCGATTTAACTGATGAAGAAGGGGAAAAGCTTGCTTATTTAACGCAAGAATTTACTGATATGAATGGCTGGGAGGCTGAGAGTGAGGCGCAAGCATTGTTAAACTCACTAGATATACCTAGCGAATTGCATTATGAATTAATGGCTAATATCGATAGCAAAATTAAAGTTAAAATTTTGCTTGCTCAAGCACTATTTTCAAATCCAGATAACTTAATACTAGACGAGCCTACCAATAACTTGGACGTAAAGACTATTCGTTGGTTAGAGGACTTTATATTAAATTTTGAGAACACAGTTATTATCGTGTCTCACAATCGTCACTTTTTGAACAAAGTGTGTACCAACATTTGTGATATTGACTACGGCAAAATTAATATGTTTGTGGGTAACTATGACTTCTGGTACGAAAGTAGCCAATTGATGCTTCGTCAAATGAAGGACCAAAACAAGAAAGCAGAACAACGCGCTAAGGAATTGCAGGAATTTATTGCAAGGTTCTCGGCTAACGCAAGTAAGAGCCGTCAAGCAACTAGTCGTAAAAAGGAATTGGAACGCCTTACAATTGAAGACTTAAAACCAAGTAGCCGTAAATACCCATATATCGACTTTAAATATGAGGGTAGAATAGGTAATGATATTTTAATGGTTAAAAATCTATCTAAGGAAGGGCTATTTAGTAACGTTTCATTTACCTTACACAAAGACGAAAAAGTTGCATTAATTTCTCAAAATAGTTCAGTAATCAAGGCTTTGTGTGATATATTGGCGGGCGTAGATAAGGACTATACTGGCGAGGTTATTTGGGGTAAAACAATCACTCCGACATATCTTCCTCAAGATAACAATGATTTCTTTGAAGATTATGATGGCAATCTTGTTCAATGGATTAGCCAATTTACTAGAGAAACTGAGGCGTCATTCTTACGTGGATGGTTAGGACGTATGTTGTTTAGTGGTGAGGAGGCTGAAAAGTCTGCTAAAGTATTGTCTGGTGGCGAAAAAGTACGTTGTATGCTAGCACGTATGATGCTAATTGGTGGCAACTTCTTGATTATGGATGAGCCTACCAACCACTTAGACCTAGAATCTATCACTGCATTAAATAAGGGTATGGAACGCTTTGATGGTAATATGATATTTGCAACCCACGACGAAGAAATTATGTCAACAGTTGCCAACCGAATTATACGAATAAATTCAACTATTGAATATGACAAAAACATTTCTTACGAAGATTATTTAACAGAGCAAGAAGGCAAATAAGATATAATTAAAAAATAAAAATCTCTTACAATTTGTAAGAGATTTTTTATATCTTAATTTTCTTTTTCTACGCTTTCAGTTATTACAACTTTTTCATTAACTTCAAGTTTTTTAACTTCGGTTTTATCTTTAACTGAAACATCTTCAATTTCAGGCTTTTCTTCATCTAATTTTGGAGCTTCGGGTTTGGTCTCAGATTTAGGCTTAGGTTTTGTAGCCTTTGGTTTAACCAGAGATTTATAAAATATTTCACCCTCGTGTGATTGAAAGTATACGCCAACAATATGTTTACGCCTTGAATTAATCACAGTATAAGCAGCACGTTTACGCGCTCCGCCAACTACGTTTTTGGTGCGGTTCATATTGCTTTGTACAAACACGTTATATGCAAGCACGCGCCCGGTTGTGTCAACCACTGTGATGCCGTCAAAGTTAAGCATATTAATAAATAGTGTGGCAAAAGCCTGCAATTTTTCTTCACTATAACTTTTGGACTGGGTAAATAGTTTGCTAAACGAAATAGGGGAGTCAAGCCAAATTCCGTCTTCAAAAAATCCATTGTCTTTATAATCTTTATCAACAATAACACACATAGCACCATGCAAGTCGTCAATAACCTTAGTAAATATGTTTCTAAACATTACCTGAACTTCGCCCAATTTTTTAGACGTTGTGCGTAGTTTAGAGAAGCACGCCTTAGTAAATTCAACAATAGTTTCGTCGTTGTTAAAGTTATTGCTTGGGTTTAAAGATAAATTGATTTTTACACTATTTCCGCGAGTGCTGAATAGTGCCATTTCAAAATCGTTAACACTACGTGCGACAATACAATTAATTTTATCAGCGCGGTCACGAAGATATGTGCTTTCGCCAATTTGTGTAAGCAAATTTTTCTCTTTAAGACTATTTAATGTTTTACATATGCCGTAAATAAACTTTCCGTCGCGGTTTTCAATATATATACACCATTCCTTTTTAGCAATGGCAATTAATGGTTTAAGTCGGCTGTTAAACATTGACGCATCATCGTCAATAAACACTTGAATTTTATATGCCTTAGGGATAACTTTGATTATGTTATCAATATTATTGGTGAAAATAAGTTTAGGCTTAGTATGAGTGCCTTCTTCACGATAATCAAGTAATTCATTAAAACTGTTTAAAAAGTGTGATAGTAGTCGTTGGTCAAATCCTTCGTATTCATTTGCAAAAAAATCAATTAAAGTGTTGCGCCCTTGTTCAAAACTTACGATTCCTTCCATAATCTCACCCCTAAAACTAATATTTGGTTCAACCAATGCAAAATGGTTATAGTTAACTTAACTACAACCTGAATTATTGGATAAAAAACATTTGTTACTAATACACTAACAAATATTTACTTAAAAATCAAACAATTTTCGTCATATTTTTAAATATTTTATAAAAACACAGCATATATTTGTGTATGACATTAAAAAATTGCGAAATAAATAAAGATTGTGTAGTAAAATCAATAAATATTGATGATGCAAAATTAAAATTACATTTATATGAAATTGGCTTTTTTGTTTCCAGCAAAATAAAGGTGCTAAAAAAATCATTTTTAAAGAAAACTTTGCTTGTTGCTGTGCTAGATTCGTGTTTTGCAATTAAAAGCAATATGGCCGAACACATTGAGGTGGGATATGCATAAAGTGCATATTGTCGGAAATCCAAATAGTGGCAAAACTACGCTATTTAATTCACTGACTAAAAGTAGCGAACATATTGGTAATTGGCATGGCGTTACTGTCGATAAGGCAAGCAAGATTATAGATTTCAATTCAAAGAATATAAAATACGAGAATCGGAACCAAGATAAAATCTATGAGATAGTGGATTTGCCAGGACTATACAGTTTAAATGCGTTCTCGTTAGAAGAGAAAATTAGCATTAACGAGATAATGTCTAGCGAGTGTAAGAATATTTTATATTTAATTGATGCAAACAATTTTAAAAGAAGTATGCTATTAGCGTTAAATTTATTGATAATTGGAAAAAATATTAAAATTTTAATAAATAACTATAAATTTTTTGAAAAAAATGGCGAAAAAATTGATATTGAATATTTAAATAAAATTTTAGGATGCAAAATTGAAATAATTGATGCTCAACGCATTAAACCTAGTATTGAATTTTTTAGTTTTCAAACAACTAAAACCGCATTTATTACAACACTTAAAAATCAATTGAATAATATGGATAAAAATTTAACAAACGAGTTGCTGGATACCGATGAAAATAAATCTGTTGTAAATACCAATGATAACGAAAGAGAAATTGATTTGCAATGTAATAAAATTCAACTTTTATATGATTACATAAATAAAATTGCAGATAAATGTATTTCATATAAATCACAAAAAATATATGGTTATAGCAAGCACGATAATTCGATATTAAAGTTAAGTGTGTTTTTGCCAGGCTTTATTGCATTAATGTTTCTAATAATCTATTTTACATTTTTCTTGGTTGGACCGGTGCTTAGCGAGATATTTATACAAGGCTTATATTATATAATTCAAAAGCCCGCAATGAGCATCTTAACTTTAGCCACAAAATCTAGATTTATATTATCGCTATTCAGTGAGGGTATATTTGGGGCTTGCTTTAGCGTGTTAGGGTTTTTACCGCAAATATGCTTGATGTATGTTTTTTTATCAATATTAGAAAATAGTGGACTGATTTCGCGCATGGCTTTTTTACTTGATGATATGCTACAAAAAGTGGGGCTTAATGGCAAAATTGTTTACACAATGCTTATGGGGTTTGGATGCTCCACAACTGCAAGTTTAAGCGCCAAAAATATGACGGACAGAAATTCACAAATCAAAGCGTCGTTATTAACACCTTTTATGAGTTGTAGTGCTAAACTTCCAATTTATATTACTGTTGCTATGGCATTGTTTAATGTAAGGGGAATATGGTTGATTTTTGGATTATATATTTTAGGGATTGTTATGGCTATGGTTTTAGCAATCATATTTGAAAAGACAATTTTGCCGAGCCGTGACAATAAATTTATAATTGAATTTCCGCCATTAAAATTCCCTAATTTGAGAAACGTGTTATTTAATGTTAAAACTAGTTGCAAAAATTTTGTAATCAAGGTGTTTGGAATTATATTTGGAATTAGTATTGTGCTATGGTTATTAACAAATGTAAACATAAAATTTGAATATGTTGGCGAAAGCTCAAAATCAATATTGTATAGTTTTAGCATGATGATTAGTTGGATGTTTAAACCTATTGGGCTGAATAACCCTAATATTATTTGTGCGCTGATAATTGGATTGGTTGCAAAAGAATTAATTTTATCAAGTTTTGCAATTTCGAATCATGTTACAAATTTAGCATTACTGGGCTCTAGTTTGGTGATAAGTTCTAACCCAATCAACTTTACAACAACCACAGGAATAACGTTCTTAATATTTACATTGTTATACTTTCCGTGCATATCAAACTTTGCGGTTTTGCTAAAAGAGGTTGGTGTCAAACATACGTTGTTAGGAGCGGCCATTCAACTAGGGTTTGCATATGGTGTTAGTTATATAGTTTATCAGTTGTTAACCAATGGTTTGGCAAATATTCTGATATTGCTTGTTGTTATATTAATTATTTTTATTGCAACAAAAATAATAATAAATAAAATAAAAAATAAAAAAATATTTTGCGCATGTGAAAATTGCAATAAATGTAAAACAAACAAATAAAAATATTGAAATAATATCAAATATGCTTATTTTAAGTGTGTTGTGATATTATTTTTTATTTAAAATTTAAAAATAAAAAAATATTTTATTTTATATTTTTGACATTTTTTGATAAATTAACAACAGTTTTAAGTTGCAAAAAATCGGCTAGTCTACAAAGTAGTAAATACAATTTTTTAAAATATTTTATTTTAGGATTGAAAATTTTTGTATTATTTGATATAATAGGTTTTGTATAGAAAAATTATCTTTGAATAAAATGTTAATTGGAGAGAATTATGAATAAACCTATTGTAGCAGTGGTTGGCAAACCAAACGTTGGTAAGAGCACATTTTTTAATAAAGTTGTTGGCAGAAGAATTAGTATTGTTGAAGATACTCCTGGGGTAACTCGTGATAGAATTTTTGCAGATGCCACTTGGTGTGGTTATGCATTTACATTGGTAGATACTGGTGGTTTGGATTTTGAAGCCAAAGATGAAATTAACGCAAATATTTTGGAGCAAGCACAACTAGCAATTGATGTTGCAGATGTGATTGTATTTTTTGTTGATGGTCGTGAAGGGATGACTGCTCAAGATAAAGAAGTGGCAACATATTTGCGCAAAGCCAAGGCCCCAAAAGTATTGGCGGTTAACAAATTAGATAATAATGAAATTGAAAAAACATATGAATTTTACGACTTAGGTTTAGGCGAACCTTATGGTGTATCTGTTGAACACGGAAAAGGTGTTGGCGATTTGCTAGATGCAATAGTTGCTAATATTAAACAAATTCCTGCGAGTGAGGCCAATAAGGGATTGAAGTTGGCAATTGTTGGAAAACCAAATGCTGGTAAGAGCACACTGACAAATTATCTTGTTGGTGAAAAGCGTGTGGCTGTAAGCAGTGTTGCGGGAACCACTCGTGATGCTATTGAAGTTCCGTTTAGATATAACAACAAGGATTATATAATTATTGATACTGCCGGTCTTAGAAAGAAAAGTAAAATTGAACCATCAAGTATCGAGCGATATAGCGCGGTTAGAAGTTTGGACGCAATCACAAGATGTGATGTGGCAGTGCTGGTTATTGATGCTGAGCAAGGTATTACCGAGCAAGATGTTAAAATTGCAGGACTGATACACGAACAAGGCAAGCCTAGTGTTATAGTTGTAAACAAATGGGATTTGATTGATAAGCAAACTACAACAATTGAAGAGTTTAAACGCAAAATGGAAGTTGACCTTGCGTTTATGAAGTATTTTGTCCCAGTGTTTATTTCTTGTAAGGAACACAAGCGCACCGGCAAAGTAATGGAAACGGTTGAAAAGGTGTATGAAAATGCATCCCGTGAAATCACTATGGGATTATTTAATAATGTGCTAGTTAACGCTATTGGAGTTACACAGCCACCATTTAGAAACGGCAAGCGTTTAAAAATTACTCATGGGAAACAATCTGGCAGTTGTCCTCCAACATTTGACATATATTGTAATGATGCATCGTTGGTTGAAAATTCTTATATCAAGTACTTAGAGAACTCATTTAGACGTGCATGGGATTTCAGCGGAAGTCCTATCAAAATCCAATTTAAATCAAGAAGTGACGAATAGTGCGTTATTTTGCTTGCCAAATTATTTAAAATTGGTTAATATGTAATTAATAAACAAATTTAATGAAGTTGGGTGTTGAATGAAAATTTTATATTTAGTTATTTTGGCTGTATGTAGCTACTTATTTGGAAATATTAATTTTGCGAAGATTATATCTAAGTGTAAAAAGGATGATATTACTAAGCACGGAAGCGGTAATCCTGGCACACTTAATATGTTACGCACCTATGGGTTTAAATGGGCTATATTTAATATGATACTTGAAATATGTAAGGGCGTAATTCCTACCCTTGTTGCTAAACTTGTATTTAAAGATATGGACATTGCACAAGTGGCGGTTTACATTGCAGGAGTATCAGTAATTTTAGGACATATCTATCCAGTTCTATTCAAATTTAAGGGCGGAAAGGGTGTAGCGGCATTTGCTGGATTTAGTTTTGTTGCGCTTCCTTGGTGGGTGGCATTGATTGTATTAGTTGTGTGCTTTACATTTGTTACAATCACCAGTATTGGTTCAATTGGAACGCTTGGATTTGTGTTAATATCTACAGTTATTCAATTGGTTCGCATCAATCCATCTAATTATGGTTGGTTATGCTATATATTATTGATATTGGTAGCAACATTGATTATGTATGTTCATAGAGGAAATATTAAACGTTTATTTGCGGGTAAAGAAAATCCTACCAATATTAGAGCAGCGTTTAAAAAGGACTTTATGAACAAAAAAGATGATCATAAGGCCAACGCTTTAGCAACTGATAAACCGGAAGAACCAGTTAAGGTAGAAATAATGTCTGTTAAACAAGACAAAAACGAACAATAATGTATAAAGGCTGATATTTATATATCGGTCTTTTTTTATGCATTTTTTGTACAGATAGTAATATTTGCAAATTTTGTCACATAGATTAAGTATGAATTATATATTGTGGAGGAGTTATGGATTTTGAGTTCGGCATATACAAAGATATTGCTAAGCGCTCTAATGGCGCAGTGTATATCGGTGTTGTAGGGCCTGTAAGATGTGGTAAGTCGACCTTTATTAATAAATGTATGCGCAACTTTGTATTGCCTAATATCACCAATAAATACGATTTATCGCGCACAGAAGATGAATTGCCTCAATCGGCTGATGGCAGTATGATTATGACAACCAAGCCTCAGTTTGTTCCTAGCGAGCCGGTAGAGATTAACGTTGACAATATCTCATTTAAAATGCGAATGATTGATTGCGTTGGCTATCTTGTTGAAGGTGCCAGTGGCTATGAAGAGAACAATCAACCACGAATGGTAGACACCCCTTGGAGCAACGAAAAAATGCCCTTTGCTAAGGCCGCGACGCTAGGGACAAAACGCGTGATTAATGAACATTCTAATATGGCGGTGTTGCTGACAACCGATGGAAGTTTTAGTGATATTTCGCGTGAAAGTTATGCCAAGGCTGAAAGTAAACTGGTAAAAGAGTTGAAGTACAGCAAGAAACCATTTGTAATTGTTTTAAATTCAGCAAAAAGTGGCGACAAACAAACTCAAGAATTAAAACAAAAGATGCAACAAGAATATAATGTCCCAGTTGTGTGCTGTGATGTAAATAATTTATCTAAAGGAGATATTGATAATATAATGAGTAACGTATTAACTCAGTTTCCGCTTGAAGTGGTTAGCGTAAAGGTTCCGAATTATTTAAGGGCTTTACCGAACAATCATCCGATTTTAAACGAAATTGTTGAAACTGTATCTAGCAGTATTAATGATGTTCAAACGGTAGGTGATGCGAACAAAATGCTATTTGAGGGCAGTGAAAACTTCGAGCCTATTTTGTCTAGCAATATTCAAATGGGTCAAGGTGAAATTGTGTATGATGTTGTAGCAAAAGACAACCTGTTCTATAAGGTATTAAGTGTTCAATGCGGGTGTGAAATTAATAGTGAATTTGAATTAATTAGTTGCCTTAAAGAATTGACTAAGGCTAAAACCGCATATGACAAACTAAAAGATGCCTTGGCTCAGGTAGAAAGCGAAGGGTATGGAATTGTAATGCCAAGTCTAGAAGAAATGGAATTGATGGAACCTGAAATTGTAAAGCAAGGTAGTAGATGTGGCGTAAAATTAAAAGCCAACGCACCAAGTTTACATATTATGCGCGTGGATGTCCAAACAGAAGTTAGTCCAATTATGGGTGGCGTACAACAAAGTGCAGAAATGGCGGAATATTTGTTAAAAGAGTTTGAAAACAATCCAAAAGGTATATGGCAAACTAATATGTTTGGCAAAAGCCTTGAAAGTTTAGTAAATGAAGACTTAAACAATAAACTTACCGCAATGCCTAAGCCTTTACAAAACAAAATGCGCCGTACATTGTCGCGCATTGTTAATGAGGGTAAGGGCGGAATTATTTGTATATTGTTATAACAAAAAAAAGAAGTTCAAAACTGAACTTCTTTTAATATTATTTACCCAATTCTTGTTCGTTCGCAAATGTTTTACTATACAATTCGCAGTTATATACAGCCGACCTTGCTTTTTGCAAACTGGCAATACATTCCTTAATAGCCTCAATTTCTTCAATAAGCATAGAGGTCATCGCTTTGTTTTTATTAGAGCCTGATTTAAATGTGTTTGGGCTATGTATTTCCCCTGTATATAGTTTGTCTAAATAAGCTTGCAATTGTTGTATTGTTTTGTCTATCGTTGGTTCAACTGAAGGATTTGTTTTAATTGTGTTATCCTTTTCTGCAATTAAATTTTTAATTATTCCCATATAATCCTCCTTAGGTAGTGTGATTGTAACATACAATTATTGTGCTGTCAAACTTTTAATTATCAAATTTTAGGTAAAATTATAACAATTTTTAAAATTTGTCGAAAATTGTTTGGATTTTCAAAATTTATATGTTATCATATAAGTATCAATAAAAAGGGGATTTTTTATGACAAAATTTATTGCAAATAACTGGATTGTTATTGTAGCTGTTTTAGCGGTTATCATTGTTGGCCTTGTGGTTACATTGATTATTATGGATCGTAAGGACAAGAAGTTGGTTGCAGAATACAAGGCAAGTCTAAAGGCTAAGAAGGAAGAGGCAGTTGCTGAACCAGCTCCAGTTGAAGAAGTTGCTGAACCTGTGGCTGAGGAACCTGCAGTTAAAGAGCCTGTTAAAAAGACTCCTGCTAAGAAGCCTGCAACAAAGGCTACTAATGAAAAGAAGTCAACAACATCAACAGTAAAGAAACCAGCTGCAAAATCTACAACAGCTAAGAAGCCTGCAACATCAACGGCTAAGAAGGCTACTGCATCTACAACTAAAAAGTCAGTTGCTAAATCTGCTACGGCATCAAAAGCTAAAAAGACAGCTAAGTAGTATTTATTAATTAAGTAAATTAAAGTGCTTTAAAATTTTAAGCACTTTTTTTAATTTGGGTATTTACAAAATATGAATATTGTGCTATAATAATCTCATTGAAAGGAGATAAATTATGAAAAAAGGAATTGTACAAAAGATTTTAAACGCATTAAAAAGAGAAAAACTAGACATTGTTCAACTTGAAAAAAATGATCCAAATCAAAGATATATAATACCTGGCCCAGAAGCATTAGTTGCAATGGACAATCACAAGCAGTTGACATATGCTCAAATTGTAGAGGTTGTAAACTATATTAAGAATAACTATCACTTGGTGTCCGATAATGATGCTTTATATAATTTTACATTTAATTGGCTTAAATGTGCTGGAGATATCGAGGAAATCAATGAGTATAAACAGTCTGCTATTGAAAATATTGTAACCAACTTGCGTTCAGGCGCTCCTGTTGATGATGTAGATGCATTATGGGTTAGTGATAAAATATATGTTGATACAGTAGATTCAAAACATATAATTAAAAAAGAATTAGTTGATGGCGTTATGACACTAAATGTAATAAAAAGCGAGCGAGACAATAAAGTTGTTAGAGAAATAGAAAGTTTTAGAGATGCATGGCGTGAAGCAAAGATTAATGCTCGTGCAAGTGCTAACACTCAATCTAGATAAAAATTATTTGTAAAACATTGACATATCAATTAATTTGTGTAACAATCATTGTATGAGAGTTATTGCAGGCAAATATCGTGGTAAATTGTTAAAAGAGTTTTCTTTAAGTTCTACCAAGCCAACGCTTGATAGAGTAAAGGAAAGTCTTTTTTCGTCTATTCAATTTGATTTGATTGATGCGGTAGTATTAGATTTGTTTTCAGGCACAGGTGGATTGGGTGTAGAATGCTTGTCAAGGGGTGCTAAATATGTTGATTTTGTAGATTGCAACGCGGAGGCAATTAAAATTATTAAGCAGAACCTACAAGGCATTGAAGGGCAATATTCAGTAACCCAAAGTGATTATTCAACGTTTTTAAATCAAGCCAAACAGTCTGGCAAAAAGTATGACATTGTACTGTTAGATCCGCCATATAATGGAGATTTTGGGATAAGGGCCATAGAGTATATTATTAACAATAATTTGCTTACAGATAATGGTATTATTATGTACGAAAAAGCGTATAATCCACCATTTGAATTTGATAAACAAGGATATACTTGTAAACAGCGTAAATATGGCACAGTTGGCGTGGTGAAAATAGTTAAAAATGAACAGTGAAGAATGAAAAAACAAAGGAAATTCATACTAATTAAAAGGAATGAAAATGCAATATACTAAGTTAAACAATAAGATTGTTATAAATGATTTATCTCAGTTTAACATAAATCAGATATTAGATTGCGGACAGATATTTAGATATTATATTAATGACAACATTGCTGAAGTGGTTAGTTTAGATAAATATGCGCAAATATTCACCTATAACGATAAGGTTGAAATTATATGTAACGATACTGATTATTTTGAGCATTTCTTTGATTTAAAACGCGATTATAATGAGATTAAAAATAACCTTAAAAATGATGAATTTTTGGCACCTTGTGTAAGTTTTGGTTATGGCATACGAATATTAAATCAAAATATATTTGAGATGATTGTAAGTTTTATAATCTCAGCCAATAACAATATTAAGCGCATTAAAAATTCTTTAAATTATTTAAGCCAAAATTTTGGTTCACTTTGTGACATGCCACAAGGCTGTATCAGTATTAAAAATAGCCCTATTAGCACTCCAAATGGATATTATGCATTCCCAACATTACAACAGCTAAAAAATGCAACTATTAATGATTTTACGTTGACTGGGTTAGGCTACAGAGCCGAATATATATATGACACAATCCAAAAATTGACTGAGAAAGATTTAAATAACTTTAACACTTTAAATAGTGAAGAAAATCTGCAATTTTTGCTTAACCTAAAGGGAGTTGGCGAAAAGGTAGCGCATTGTATTTTGCTGTTTGCAATGCACGACACAACACGTTTCCCAGTAGATACTTGGATTAACAAGGTATATAATGATTTAACCCATACAACCAACACTAACCGCAAGGCAATCAGCAAGGAACTGACCGATAAATATAAAGACTTATCAGGCTACGCACAACAATACTTTTTCTATTATTATAGGGAAAACAAAGGAGGAGTGTCCACTAGCAAAGAAAAAATGTTAAAAATGTAATCTCTAATAATTTTATAGTAAAAAATAGAGCCGGTTTTGGCTCTATTTTGCATTCAATTTTCCAATCCTAATAAATAAAATATTCAAAAAAATACTTGACTCAGAACAATTTGTTTCATATAATATATAGTATCTATGGAAAGGGGGATTATGAAAAAGAAATTATTAAGTTTTATTTTAGTGCTTTGCTTAATTGTGCCTTGTGCTGTTATGTTTTCGGCTTGTGGCAAAAAAGACAATTCTAAATCACCATTTAATGTTACTGGAAAAACATTGGTTGGCACTGGAGAATGTATGGTTATTTGGCATGATGGTGTGACGGATGTCCAAAAGCAAGAGTGTTTAACTTCACTATTTGGCGACAAAACCTTAGATGAGATTTATGAGGTTTTAAAGACATCTGAAATGGGCGAACTTACTAATGGAATGACTATTGAGTACAAGGCAGATGGCAGTTTGTTGGTTTGCAACACCGAATTTGATTATTCTTTAGAAGGTTACTATAATCAAGAAGATGATTTGAAAACAATATTTCATTACAGAGATACTGAGCATACCGACAAAATAAAAGATGGTCTAGGTACTATGACTTATGTTGGCAATGGCAATTATGCACTATTTATGCCAGCTGACTTGTGTGATTTTGCTTTCATTTTTGAATTGGCTTAATTTAAATAAATGTAAAAAGAGAGTTTAATATTAAATAAACTCTCTTTTTCTATATTCTTTTATATATCATTGACCGCGTTGGTGACGGATAAATTTTTCAAGTAGGGCAACGGCAAAGTACATTAAGGCAGCCATTACGCATAGTATTACTACGCTGGTCATAACAAGGTCTAGGTTAAACGCTTGCCCGCCATAGATTAGTAGGTAACCGATACCCGCTTTGCAGGCCAAGTATTCGCCCATAATGGAGCCAATCCAAGAGGGCTCTCAATAAGCCACATTTTCAAAAAAATATATTAAAATTTTAAACTTAATTTAAAATTTACTTCTCATGGTTTATAAAAATATGTTATACTTAATTTAATTGATATACAAATAAGAAAACAAAGGGTGTATTATGAACGAAACGGTAGAGTTGGATTTTAAAAGTAAAAAACAATGGTTAAAAGCAGCTGTTCTTGGCTTTTTAATTGGTCTTGCTGTCATTTTGCCTGGAATTAGCGCTGCAACAATCGCAATTATATTTGGCTTATATTCAAAAATGATTTATTCATTTGGAAATATTTTTAAGCAATTTAAAAAATGTTTTCTATTTCTTTTGCCTATTGGAATAGGCGCTGTAATTGGGTTTGTAATAGGATTTTTCTTTGTGCGAGAAGTTTTTGAAGTACAACCATTTATTGTAATATGTCTTTTTGTAGGACTTATGATTGGATCCTTTCCCGCAGTTAAAGATGAAATTAAAGGTGTGAAATGGAATAAAAAAAGAATTCTACTTTTTATTATTGGTATTTCAATTCCTATTATTATTGGCGTTATGTCAATATTTCTTCAAGTATCTTCATCAGATGGAATTGTAGCAACGCCAACAATTATTATTTTATATTTTGCAATGGGATTTGTTGTTAGTCTTACACAAATTGTTCCAGGACTTTCTTGTTCGGCTCTTCTTATGGCATTTGGACAGTTTGGAGCTATACTTGCTTCTATGCATTTTGGTTACTTTAAAGAGAATCCTCTTGTACTGTTGCCACTTGTATTATTAATTATAGGATTCTTAATTGGTATTGTTGTGTTTTCAAAATTATTGAATAAATTGTTTGAAAAAAGAAGAAATGACACATTTATAATAATCGTAGGATTATCTCTCGGCTCTATTGTTACAATGTTTTTAAACCCAGATATTTATGATATTTATTCAAATTGGACTTCGTCAGCTGAAGTATTTAAGAATATCTGCATTGGTATTGTACTTATTGCTATAGGCTTCATGATATCTTATTTGCTTGTAAGATATCAAAGAAAAATTAATACAAACAACATTGAACAATCTAATAACCACGCTTCAAATGAAGAATGTAAATCTAACAAAAAATTGAATGATAATTAAAAATATACCGCTAATAGATAATTTAACATAATTTGTATAAAAAGAGAGTTAAAATCAAAACTCTCTTTTTTGTGTATATCATTGACCGCGTTGGTGGCGGATAAATTTTTCAAGTAGGGCAACGGCAAAGTACATTAAGGCAGCCATTAGGCAAAGTATTACAACACTTGTCATAACAAGGTCCAGGTTAAACACTTGACCACCATAGATTAATAGATAGCCGATACCGGCCTTGCATGCCAAGTATTCGCCCATAATTGAACCAATCCATGATAGGCCTACATTTACCTTTAGCGTTGATATAATATCTGGCACACTGGCAGGAAGAACAACCTTTAAGAATATTTGGAACTTATTGGCGCCAAATGATTTAAGGGTGGCGATTAGGCTCTTATCGGCATTTAAAAAGGCTGTCATTACATTAAGCGTGGTTACAATTACCACTATTAGCACTGCCATTGTTATAATGGCTTGGCTACCAACGCCCATCCATATAATGATTATTGGGCCTAGTGCAATCTTTGGTAAGCTATTAAGAGTGACAATATACGGCTCGATAATTTTGCGCAAATATTCGCTCCACCAAAGTATGATTGCAAGCAATATGCCTAGGCTGGTGGCTATGCCAAAAGCAATCAAAGTTTCCTTAAGCGTAATCCATGCGTGGAAGAACAATTCGCCATTGGAATGTAGGGTTTTGATTGTATTCCATATTCGGCTAGGGGATGAAAAGAAGAATACATCAACTGCGCCAGTACGCGCACCGATTTCCCAGCCTACAAACAGCACAACCAAAATCAACACTTGAAACAAAACAATGGTCCAAGTTTTAAACCTATTGATTGCTAAATATCGTTTATGTTCTTTACTATAATTATTTTTCTTCATCTTGTATTTCTCCCCAAAGTTTATTAAACAATACTTCCGCTTCGGGTAATTGACGCTTTTCAAACGGCGTCAAGTTTTTGTCAAAATTTAATGAATATATAGCCTTAATATGTGCAGGACGTTTAGACAACACCAATATTCTATCGGACATACTAATGGCTTCTTGTAAATCGTGAGTTACAAGTATGGCAGTTTTTTTCTCTTGCTTGATAATACTAGCCACATCATCACACACATTAAGCCTTGTTTGGTAATCTAGTGCAGAAAAGGGTTCATCAAGCAAAAGAATTGATGGATTAAGCGCTAAAGTCCTAATAAGAGCCACACGCTGACGCATACCGCCACTAAGCTCATCTGGACGCTTTCGTTTAAACTCTGCCAAACCATATTTGTCTAGCAACTGCATAGCACGTAATTTGTTTTCTTTAGTATTTTTACCTTGAATTTCAAGCCCTATTGTCACATTCTTTTCAATGCTACGCCACGGCAATAAGTTGTCGCGCTGAAACATATAGCCACATTTAGAATTTTTGGTATGAGGAGCCTCATTGTCAACCAAAACTACGCCACTGCTTGCTGGCAACAGTCCTGCAATAATTGATAATATTGTGGTTTTACCGCAACCAGAAGGGCCGATAATTGAGATAAATTCACCTTGATATACATCAAAGTCAATATTTTCCAGCGCCAAAGTTTCACATTCTTTGCTGTGATAGGTTAAGCTTAAATTTTGTACTTCGATTACTTTTGTCATAAGATATTTCCTTTGATTAGAGTTGAGCTAATCTTGGTTTAACGCGCTTGCAAATTCAGTGTTTACAGCATCGGTGTAAGCAACTGTGCCTTCAAGTTCACCAGCGTGAGTCATAATAGTTTGTAGCATATTCCAAGAAGTTTGACTTAACACAAAGTCATCAGCGTATGCACCGATACGAATGTAGTTGCGAACAGACGATATAATCAATTCATCACTTGTGGTACTAAATGATGGTTTTAAGGCAGTTACCAACTGAGCGTCAGTTGCAATCATTAAGTAATCATAACCCTTTTGTAATGCGCGCATAAACTTTTCAATCTTGTCAGGGTTTTTGCTTAAGAACGAACTAGTGGCAGTAAATACCGTATATGGTATATCGCTAATTTCTTCGCCAAGCGCAGAAACAATTACACCTGTGCCATCAATTTCGCATTGGCTAGCAGTTGGGTCAAACATTGTACAATAATCGCCCGTTCCAGCCACAAAACTAGGCACATTTAGGTTGTAGGCAATAGATGTATCTAGCAAAACGTCCACATCGCCAGTCAACTCGCTACCAGTAGTCAAACCATAAAGTTCTTCCAAGATGTATTGTAATGTCATTGCAGGCATTCCGCCTTTACGTCCAGCAATAATATGTTTGCCTATTAGGTTGTTGTAGTCAAATTCGCCAATATTTTCCTCTGGGCGACCCACTAGGAATGAACCATCGCAGTTGGTAAGTTGAGCAAAGATTATAGGTGCGTTACGCATACCTTGTTTACGCACATAAATCATACCCTCGGGGCCAAGTAGACCAATGTCAGCACTCTTGCTAGTAAGGGCAGTAGTAACCGCGTCACTTCCGCCAGCATTTGTTAGTTCAATCTCTAGGCCTTCGTCGGCAAAATAACCATTATTCATAGCAATATAAAGTGGAGCATAGAACAAACTATGTGTTACTTCGCTAACCCTAATAACATTGTCCTTTTTGTCCTTACCGCAGGCAGTAAGCCCTAAGCAGACAGATAACAGCGACATTATAGCCACCATTAAAATTGTAATTTTTTTCATTTAACCTCCTATAAATACATTGTATGAAATTAATAAAAAAGTGTGAGTGACGTGAGGAAAACGGGAAATTAAAGGAAATTTTTGTCAAATGGGCTAATTTGCTTGCTAAAATTTTGATTTTGGTATATTATACACTTGTAAATTAAATTATTGGACCTATAGGAGAGAATTATGAATAATTATATGCGTTATCGTGGGCTATTTGCAGTTGAGCTTGCATTATTGCCACTAGTTGTTGCTTTTAAGCTTATTATCGGTACATGGGCGGTATGTATACCACTACTTATGCTTGCAGTGTGCCGTGGAGTTATGATTTTGATTAAGAACAAGGCTAAAGTTAGCGACCATATCATTGAATGTATTGGGGATACAATTATACTTGAATTTTTAGCAATATATTTTGCAGTTATTGGTTTTATTCCTAACTGGTTAAGCATTGTAGTATGTATACTTGTTCCATTATACGAACTTGCTAGCGTGTACTTCTATGCTAAGCCTATGAACGACATTATTGAAGCGTTGGACTTTTGCTTCCTAGCATTTGTGTTTACAACCATTGTTAGTTTAAGTTTTGTAATGGCTATTGATGTGGTGGCTAAGGTGTCATTTATTGCAATTATGTTAACAATGGCTATAGTTGTGGCATATAAGGTATATAGATTTGCAAGATATTATGTAATCAGTCGCAAGAGCAAAATGCAAAAGCAATTGGAAAAATCTAAAAAATAATATATAATGCGGAGTTGATCCGCATTTTTTGTATGCAAATAAAATTGACATAAAAATACATAATGTGTTATACTAACAATAGGAGTTAAAATGGTTATCGAACAAAGGAAATTGAGGCTACACGAAGAAGAGGAAGAACGTGTATACAATGTATTAGTTAAGGCTAGCATAGATGATGTGGTAGAGATTGATGGCAAACGCACATTAGTAGTGCCTGAAAATATTGATATAATAGGCGAAAATGCGTGTGAGTATTTAAATATTGAGCAGATTGTATTGCCTAATGGTTTAAAGAGGATTGAACGTGAAGCATTTGTACATAGTGAATTGATTAGTATAAATATTCCTGAAAGTGTACAGCATATTGCTGAACGCGTATTTTTAGGCAATAGAAAACTAAAGAAGGTGCAATTGCCTAATGGACTAAGCACTATTAGTAAGCAGGCATTCTATGCTTGTAAGCACTTGGAAGAAATTAATATGCCAATCAACCTTGAAGTGATTGAAGATGAGGCATTTAATGAAATTGCAATTAAAAATATAACTATACCTAGTTCTATTAAGAGTGTTGGTGATGGGGCCTTTGCTAAATCTAAGGTAGGGCATATAAATATTGAAAGTAGAGCCACCAAATTTCACGAAAGAGCATTTTATGAATGTAAGTTAGATGATATAACGATTGAAAACCAGACATTTACGCTATCAAATATCGACCGTAAGGAAAAGCATTTGTGGCAACATGTAGCCGATTATGATAGATTGGTAAAACTGGAAGATTTGTCGCAATCTTTAGCAAAGCACAAACAACATATTCAGCATGCTTTTGCGGTAGAACTGGTAGACAGTGGCAAGCAAGATGAATTTGCTGAAGGGTATTTTAAGATTTATAACAAGGCGTACAAAGCATTTTTTGGTGACGATAATGTAAAAGCGGGAGTAGCGTCGGTATTTCAAAAGTTATGTTTTAATCTAGGCGTATTTAATCAAGACCGCGATATATCCAACAAAGCAGCTGAATTTTTGAAGCAGGCGATGGTTGACAACAAAATTACTCCACGCAATCTTACTGGACTATTTCATACAATGGACGTCAAAGGTTATAACGAGGAGTTTAATGAATTCTTTTGCAAAAAGAAAAACCTTGATGAACTAATTTATATGGCGGACGCTCAAGAAGGATTTATTGCAAAGATTTACAACAACTTTGAAGAAGTACAACGTTATAATGTGTCAAGAAACTCTCAACATAGGCAATTAAAACCTACAATTCAAGTATTTGAACGATATTTTGCCGAAAATACATTTATGGGCGTTACCGATGAAACCAAACATATTGCAGACGAATTAGCCAAATTTCCGCCTATAACTCAAAAGGATTTTGAATTGGCTGTTAAGATTTATGACGAATATAAACAAATGGCAAAAAATACTGCTTATGAAGATAAAGCAATAGTGGAAGAAGATGTATTTGAGCGTATTAATTATTATTCTAATCAAATAGAGTTGAATATGGTTGATACGGCTAAAATGCTAGATGAATTGCTAAGCAAGGAATATACTTATGAGTGGCTTGCAAAGAATGATCCACGCCAGTTTACAATAGGGTATTACTGTTCGTGCTGTGCTACAATTCAAGGTGTAGGCCAAGGCATTGTAAGGGCGACAGCGCTACTACCTAATGTGCATACATTGGCTATTAAAAATAAGCGCGGAGACATTCGCGCAAAGTCAACACTATATGTTAACGAAATTCAAGGCTATGGAGTGTTAAATAATGTGGAAGTCAGCCTAGTTTATGCCAATGAGCCTGCCGAAAAAGAGAAGATATATACTAAGTTTAAACTTGGAGTTGAAAAGTTCGTAGAGGAATACAACAAAACTCACAATATTCCAATTCACACGGTAACTATTGGTATTAACCGAAATGATTTGTTTGAATTTATTGAACATAATCCAACTCCTGCGGAAATGTTGCAAGCTATTGATTATGGCAAGTACGGAGTTGATAAGTTTTATCAAGGTGATTGGTATCAAGGTCAGCGCGTAATATATTCAAGTGAGCAGGAGGACGTATGGACAAGATAATGGAAGAATTTTTATCAATAACTCAACAGCTTGATAATTGTGCGGTTAAATTTAAAATTTTGCAAAACAAAGTCAACGAGTTGAAAGCTGGATTTAGCAACACCAATGCGCAAGTAAATGAATTAAATAAGTTAGAAAAAGAATTTAAAAAATTAAACCAAGTTACTTTTGAATTGCGTGAAAAGGCATCAAAATTAAAATCCAAGCGCCCTAAAAAATAAATATTTCAAAAATCAGTATTGACAAATATATTATTGTGTGATAAAATCAAAGTATAGGAGATAGGGTTATGAAGTTTATTTTAGGTATTACATTTAAGGAATTTATTCAAAAGCCTAATGTTATTATTGGTATTGTGCTTGCCATTCTTGGTATTGCTTGCTGGTTGTTGGCTAAGAATGTTGCTCAAGCAGTTCGCAAAACTGAGCAAGTTCAAAATAACGATAACGTATTAATCGGTTGCAAAATTGCAGGATTGGTAGGTTTGTTGGTTGGCATGGTATTATTAGCATTACCATTATAGTAAAAGTTAAAAACAAGTGTAACAACTTGTTTTTTTTGATATTATAAGGATGGAATTTAAACAATAAAAATTTTAATATTACAATTGATTTTTGGTTTGTAAAATGTTAAGATATAGTTAAAGGAGTATATATGCAACATTATTTTATTGAAAAGGAACACAAGGCAAGTGATTATTTTGAATTTGAAGATACTATTGCAGATATGAAATTAAAGTTTAGGTCATGCGACAGTATTTTTAGTAAGAATCAAGTAGATTTAGGCACTCAAACATTGTTGAATACAGTGTTTGACAAGGTTGAACTTAAAGGCAACGGCCTTGACCTTGGATGCGGTTATGGACCAATAGGAATATCAATAATTAAAAAATTGGGCTTGAATTGTGATATGATTGACGTTAATGGAACGGCGGTCGACTTATCTTTGTACAACCTAATGCTAAATGGAATTCGTGCAGGTGCAAAAGTATTTAAATCTAACGGCTTTGAAGCAGTCACTAACAATTATGACTTTATTGTTACTAATCCACCAATAAAGACTGGTAAGAAATTGTTGTTTGAACTTATGCAAGGATGCTACGACCATTTAAACACAAATGGCACGCTAACACTAGTAATTCGTAAAGACCATGGCGAAGAAAGCCTTAAGAAAAAACTTGTTGAGATATTTGGTAACTGTGAGATATTAAAACGCAATAAAGGTTTTTATATATTGCACTCGACACGTACAATTTAATCATTTGCGCAAAAAGATTAAAGTTTGATAAATACTAGAAAAATAGCACTATGCAAGTGCTATTTTTTAACGTATAAAAACTTGAAATACATCGATATTAGGATAAGTGATTATTTCAATAGGGGTGTCAAGGCGCGAAATGGTTACGCAATTACAGTTACAACCCCTGCGATATACAAATCTGGTTATCATAAGTAACTCCTATAACATATTATGTTGGAAACTTTTGTTTGGTGTTTTGGTTAAATTGCAAAATAAGTCAAAGTTTTTATGAGTATTTTGTTAATCGTTGCATACGATATAGTAATGGTGCTTTTAGCACTAATTAAAAGGGGACTATAATGTGGGAATTTTCTCTCGCTTGTGACAATAAAAATAAAGACATAATAGAGTACATTAACAACTGCTTTTGTCAAGATTTGCCAGATTGTATGCTTACAACATTTACTGATAAGCATTTTACATATTTATTATTTGCCAGTGATGAGCGTATTGCAACTATTTGTAAATCCAAAATTCAACAATGCATTATTACGTATATAATTGACGTATATAAGTATCAACATTTTACATCTCGAATTGCTAAGAATAACAACCAATTAATTACTCAGGCGTATATTAAATCATTGACATTGTATGATGTTAGCACAGATATTGATTATCTTAAATTGCGACTATCTTTGCAACAGGAGTTTCATATTGACAGTTTTATTAAATTTAAAATGAATGATATATTAAGGATGTGGAATGAATTGTGCGAACTGGTTACAAGCAATATAAACTATCTTAATCAAGATATGATGATTGATGTAATGCGAAGTTTTATAGGCACGTTTGAAATATCAACAGCGACACTAAAAATCATTATTGAAAATGATGGATTTGTGCTTTATAAAATTGACGACAATAATTGTCTTGTTAAATTAAAAGACAATGCACCAGCCATTGATGTTGTTAATTACACAATGTTTACAAATCCAAGAAACATTGAAATTTATGGTGAGGTTAATAAGGCTTTTTCGATGGTAAGTTTACTTAAGTCATTATATAATGACAAAGTAGAAGTTAGATAATTGCCACAATGTCTTTACAAGCCTGTTAATATATGTTAAAATATATAACGGAGAAAGTATGAAAGCTACCATTAAAAGTTTTAAAAAAGTGTTAATCAAATCAACAGCATTGTTGTTGCTGGCAATGACAATAGGTGAATTTTCTGCCTGCAATACACGTGAGCAAGGTCAAGACATTGATATAATAGATATACAACAACCTCAAACGACAGAAGAGGCGTATAATAATTTGAAAAAAGTTACAAGCATCAAAATGCCTACATACGAAGACACATACAAAGACCCTGATGGAGTTAGGCGCAAATATAATTTTGTATATGAGGAAGATGTGCTTAGCGTTAGCGCTCAATTAAGCATTGCGATAGAAGATTATTTTAAGGCTTGCGGAGCAAGTGATTGGGCTGACCCAAATACCGAACAATTTTGGACAGAAGACGTAGAATATATTGTTGCGGCTATGGCGTTTAAGGAAAGTTGTTATCGCACAAATTCAACAAATGATGAGAGAGATTGTGTGGGATTGGTTGGTATAAATGAAGAACTATTGTTGCCAACGTTAGAACAATGGCTTACTTTGCCAGTATGGGAGCCTACGTACCCAAATGTTGAATTTGATTCCACTAAGGTTGATATGTTTAATCCAACAACATCATTAGAATACACATATTATAATATGGGCTATAATCTGGTAAATAGATTTCAAAAAGGCAAACGCTTTTATGACGAAAAAACGCAATCAGAGTTGTCTGTATGGGACAAGTTAGAGTATAGTCCACAGTTGCAAATCAAATTGGTAATAGCATCACATTTATTTGGACTAGATAATGTTATTGATTCGGTTTTTGAACGCAATTATGATGAATACGGGAAATTGATACCATTATCAAGATACATTAATAGTGAGTATGTCAATACCATATTAGAAAAAACAGAAGACTTGAAAAGCACATATAATGTTAATTATGTAAATTAATTACACGATCATTAAACAAAACAATAAAATATTAATAATTTTACAAAAAGTGATTGACCTTTGATATAAGTTGTTGTATAATAATATTGTAAGTTATTATTACTTATGCAATATCTTAATAGATCGTAGACTATAGACAAGTAGGTTGTTAATCAACTGTTACAGAGAGTTCCCTGCCGGCTGAGATTGGGGCATAGTATTAGCAAACGAAACCACTATATGAGATTTGACCCTAGGGAATAGTCCTAGAATTAAGTGAATTAAAGTGTAGGTATGAAAATATGAAGACGTTTCGCTTATGAAGTCGTGGCTAAAGCCACTTATTGCGGTCGTTTTTATAATAAGTACTAAATTTTAGTTAAATAAGGTGGAACCGCGGATTATATTCGTCCTTATGTGTAATGCATATGGGGCGAATTTTTTGTTTTATATGCAAGTTTAGAATATATATGGAGGCAAAAGTTATGCATTATTCGTATAAGACAAAGGGCACATGTAGTGCGCAAATTGAGTTTGACATTATTGATGGGAAGGTATGTAATGTTAAGTTTTTAGGTGGCTGTAATGGTAATTTAAAGGGAATTTCAGCACTAGTAGAGGGTATGACGCCTGAAGATGTGATTGCTAAGTGCAAGGACATTAAATGTGGCTTTAAGTCAACCTCTTGCCCAGACCAGCTAGCGACCGCGCTAGCGCAATCGCTAATGAATAATTAAAAATGAAAAGTGAAAAATTAAGGTGAGATTTATGAGTTACGGAAAGTTGGTTAGGGATAAGATTATTGATATTATTGAAAGAAATGGCGAAAAACCAATATACCACACGCTTAGTGATGAGGAATATTTAAGTGAGTTACACAAGAAGTTGTTTGAGGAAGCCAACGAATTTGTAGAAGAATATAATCCAGAAGAATTAGCAGATTTGCTGGAAGTGGTGTACGCTATTGCAAAGCATAAAAACATCGATTTAACGGAAGTTGAAAGGATTAGACAAAACAAACGTGCAAAGCGTGGTGGGTTTGACAACAAAATATACCTAGAGAGTGTAGAATAGGAAAAAGATAGTGAGGAATAGTATGACAGAAGAATTGAAACAAAGATTTGATACATGGTTGAACGCTTGTTTAACTATTGATAGTTTTAAGAAAAAATACGATAAAATGTTGAGCGAAATGAGACCAGTAAATGTTGAAAAATTAAAGAATTTTGAAGAAATAAATGAGTCAAAAACTAAAAATGGACAATATTTTTATAATCATTTAAGGTTTATTGATTATGATGGCTATGATGAAAAGTTGATAATGACTTTAAAACGCTCAAATATTTCATATATACTTAGAGTTATCAATAGAGATTTAAACGATGTGCCAGTAAGGGTTGTACCACCTGCTTCAGATAGGATAGATCATGATTGGGTGGCGGTATTAGAGGTTGAAAATGAGCAAACCAAACAACACGCCTTTAACGAAATCTTTGTTATGCAAACAAGACAAGATTATCGCCTAGTGTTTAGGGAATTGATATATAATGGATGTAGATATGAGCCAAGGCGAACGCAAGTTCAAGTATTGACAGATGAGCAAGTTAATACATTATTAGGGAAAGAAGATACTAAACAATTATATAAAAATTAATAAAATAATGGAGAAATAATGAAACCAGAATATAAATATACGTTCAACAATGGGGCAGAGATTTTAAACAATCAAAACATTCTTAGCCAGATGAATAATATTTTAGACACACAGGATTTTATAAAAAAGGATAATATTTTGAAATATTTAGATGAGTCGTCCATAGTTTGTTGCATGATAAAAAATGGTGACCTTATTGGTTTTTCTTGGGTGGCTATGAGTAAGGAAGAGAAAATAGCCGAACTTTGTTGGTTTGTTATGGATAAACAGAAATCAAAAGGACTGGAAGGCAAATTATTATTGGACAAAACTATTGAATATTGTAAAAGTGAAAATATTTCTTCACTTAAGTTTAATTGTGCTGAAACATCTTGGGGAAGAATTAAAAATAGACATAAACTTTTATCTAAATTTGGGTATGAAGTAGATGAAAATGAAAAAGATTATGATGTTTCAATAAATATTTAATTATCACCTATTAATATGAAGCAATAAGAGAAATTAAAAGAAATATCGCGTTAGCCGATTACGATATAAGACAAAAGTAAAAAAGTAATTAAAATCAGCAATACAAATCGGCAAATTAAATTATTTGGGGTGCGCACCGCACAAAAGGAGAAAAATAAAAATGGAAGAAAAAGATTTAGAAAAACAACAAAAACAAGAAATGTATCGTCACAGTATGAGCCACGTGCTTGCTAAGGCAATCAAAAGCATTTGGGGCGATGTTAAACTTGCTATTGGTCCTGCAATCGATAATGGATTTTACTACGATATAGATATGGAGCAATCAATTAAGCCGGAAGACTTTGGCAAGATTGAAGACAAAATGCGTGAAATCATATGCAATAACGAAGATTTTGTGCGTTTTGAACTTTCAAAGGAAGAAGCGTTAGAAAAGTTCAAGGACAATCCATATAAGGTAGAATTGATTAACGAACTGCCAGAGGGGGAATTAATTACAATGTATCGCACTGGCGATGATTTTTATGACCTATGTCGTGGTCCACACGTTGAGAATACTAAGTTCTTGCGTGGATTTGCCTACAAAATCAATCGTGTAAGTGGTGCATATTGGCGTGGTAGCGAAAAGAACAAGATGTTACAACGTGTATACGTATATGGCTTCCTAGACAAGAACGATCTTAAAGCATATATTCATCAAATGGAAGAAGCCTTAAAGCGCGACCATAACAAGTTAGGTAGAGAGTTGGGCCTGTTTACAACAGTTGACTATATCGGTCAAGGGTTGCCGATATTGCTACCAAAGGGTGCAAGAATTGTGCAACTATTGCAACGTTTTGTAGAAGATGAGGAGCAACGCCGTGGCTGGCTATTAACCAAAACCCCATTTATGGCAAAGAGTGATTTGTATAAGATTTCAGGCCACTGGGACCATTACAAAGATGGCATGTTTGTACTAGGTGATGAAAACGAGGACAAGGAAGTGTTTGCGCTTCGTACTATGACTTGCCCATTCCAATATCAAGCATATTTAAATCAACCTAGGTCTTACAAGGATTTGCCATTACGTTATAACGAAACTTCTACACTATTTAGAAATGAAGAAAGTGGTGAAATGCATGGACTTATCCGTGTGCGCCAATTTACTATTAGTGAAGGCCACTTAATGTGCACTCCTGACCAACTTGAAGATGAATTTAAGCGTTGTTTGGAACTAGCAATCTATATGCTTAAAACTTTAGGTCTTTACGAAGATGCATCTTATCGCTTTTCACAATGGGACCCAGATAATCGTGCTAAATATATTGGTACTGACGAACAATGGAATGCGGCACAAGACAGTATGAAACGTATACTTGATAATCTTCAAGTTCCTTATGAAATTGGCGTTGGCGAGGCTGCCTTCTATGGACCTAAACTAGACATTCAAATACGCAACGTTTGGGGTAAGGAAGATACTCTTATCACTATCCAAATTGACCAATTGCTTGCTGAAAAGTTTGGTATGGAATATACTGATAGTGATGGTGCTAAAAAGCATCCTTACATTATTCACCGCACAAGTATTGGTTGTTATGAACGTACACTTGCATATTTGATTGAAAAGTATGCTGGCGCTTTCCCAACATGGCTATCTCCAAATCAAGTAAAGGTTATCACTGTTAGTGAAAAGAATAATGAATATGCAGTGAAGGTGGCGGATAGTTTAAGTGCTTGTGGCTTGCGTGTTGAAACTGACCTTGATAATGAAAGCGTTGGTAAAAAGATTAGATCTGCAGTGTTAGAAAAAACTCCTTATATTCTAGTTCTAGGCGATAGGGAAATGGAAGAAGGCACTGTTGCTGTACGTAAACGCGGTAGCCAAGAAACTGCTAGTATGAGCCTAGATGCATTTAAAGCAGAAATATTAAATAATATTGCAACTAAGAGTTTGACAGTGTAACAACACAAACAATCAACTAACAATATAAAACTACTGAGTTAATGCTCGGTAGTTTTTATTTAAACCAGTTAATTATTTGACTTTAATTTATTAGGTATAGTATAATATTCAGCGGAGAATATATGAAAGTAGATACAATTAGAACAAATTGGGCAGAAACAGAACTAGAACAAAATACTCACGTGGTAACTATTGGCAAAAAGTGCATAATAGTTGATGCTGGCGCGCGACTTGAAGACGTTATGAATATGGTGGGAGATAATAAGGTGGTGGCGATATTAATAACACACGCACACTTTGACCACATTTCTAATATTGATGCATATGAGATTGCATTTGGTTGTCCAATTTATATGAATGAGCATAGTAAAAAATTCTTGCATGACACACATTTAAATGCAAGTAAATATTTTGTTGGCGATATTATTTTTGATGCAGAGAATATTCATTATGTAAAGGGTAAAGAA
>JAZUAB010000008.1:0-1095 GCA_045637745.1 Candidatus Onthoplasma sp.
AGTCATTGGATGGCCTACAAAGCTAGCAGCTCTGCCGTGGGCAATGTTTAATTTATAAATAAAAACACCTTGATAAATAGCATACAAGCAAGAAATAAAGTACCCACAGAATATAGCACTTAAAAGCTTATCAACTTTATCCTTAGTAGCAAATACGAATAAAATTATTAAGAAAGGCATAAAGCGCCACAGGAAAAAGTCTGGCCAAGTTTTTATACCATAGGTAATATTTGCACTAGATAAAGCAGAAACAAATAACGCACTTGCAAATACTGCTATTACTTTAAAATAGCCTTCCTCATCCCAGGAAATATCATCACCTTTATTTTTGAATGAAACAATCAAAAATAATAAAGTGCTCAAACCCAAAAACACATTGGCACCAGCTATAGATAAAAAAGACGCTGTACCAAACAAACACAGCGAACCTAACAAATATTTATCAAAAGAAAATTTCATTAACCCCATCCCCATTATATACTAACTATATTGCGACTATTATACAACGTATACAAGATAAACTCAATCTATTAGACCACAAAAGGCAACAGCACTTAACAGTGCTGTTGCCTTTATCGTTATTTACCTATTTCCATACATCTTTTCATAATAGTTTTGGTACTCACCACTAATGATATTTTCCCACCAATCGCGATTATCTAAATACCATTGAATTGTTTTCTTGATACCATCAGCAAACTTGGTTTCCGGCAACCAACCTAATTCATTATGAATCTTTGTCGGGTCAATAGCATAACGCATATCATGACCTTTACGATCAGTTACATAAGTAATCAAGCTTTCAGGCTTGCCAAGTTCTTTACATATGAATTTAACAATATCGATGTTACGCATCTCATTATGTCCACCAATATTATAAACTTCACCAACTTTGCCATTGTGAAGAATCAAGTCAATAGCCTTACAATGATCTTCTACATAAAGCCAATCACGCACGTTAATACCTTCGCCATATACAGGCAGCGGCTTGTCATTTAAAGCGTTAGCAATCATTAATGGAATAAGCTTTTCGGGGAAATGGTATGGTCCATAATTATTAGAACAACGGGAGATTGTTACTGGTAAACCATAAGT
>JAZUAB010000009.1:0-38639 GCA_045637745.1 Candidatus Onthoplasma sp.
ACGATAGTGGGTAAATTGACTAGAATCAAATAAATTTTAAATATAATATTTTTAATACAGTAAAATGTTTAAGTGAACCATATAATCAATATCAAAAGAAGCAGTAGAATTAGTTACTGCTTTTTATTTTTTTGATGGATATAGCACAGACCTCCTAAGGGCAAGATATATTATAGAGGACTGCTCGTCTTTAAATATTTATAAAATGTAGATTTATTCATTTTTAATTTTTGCAAAGCTATGGATAAAGAAATCGCTTTATTTGTATATAACAATACTACCTCTTTATAATTTGATGGCAGCTTATATTTAGGTCTTCCTAAATGTTTGCCTTGCAGTTTTGCAATGCGAATTCCTTCTGCTTGTCGCTTTTTAATATTTTCACGTTCATTTTCAGCAACAAAGGACAATATTTGTAAAACAATGTCACTAATAAATTTACCTACAAGGTTTTTGCCGTCTATTCTAGTGTCCAACAAAGGCATATCAAGAACAACTATATCAACATTAAGCCTATTTACAATATCCTTCCACTCTTCGATAATCATATCATAATTTCTGCCAAGCCTATCAATGCTTTTAATTATAAGTAAATCGCCACTTTTTAAAAGCGTTTTTAAATTTTGATAATTAGTTCTATCAAAATCTTTGCCACTTTGCTTATCAATAAAAATTTGATTGTCTGATAATCCTTGTTTATACATTTCATCCATTTGCCTATCAATGTTTTGATCCCTTGTAGAAACTCTTACATAACCATAATTCATAAATCACCTCACAAATAAGATTATATCAAATAAAAAACTCTACGAATGAACATAGAGTTTTTTTGTTTGTAAAGGTGTACCTTTATACACTCCAAGATCATTCTGATATTGTTGTGTATATTACCGTAAAAACTGGAATTATTGTAATCATTATAGCACATTTATTAAGGAATTTACATAATTTTTAAAAATTTTTATGCAAAAATTTAAATTTGTATCAAAAATGAAGTTGCTAAGCGGGTTTTACTCAAGTATAAATAGAAGAATATAAAGGTACACCTTTGTGAACTACACCATAAAATCTGGTTAATGTTTTATTAAATTAAGGAGATCTTATGAGCGAACAACCAGATATAGATATAAAAGAAAATTATATACAATGCTTAGATGATGAACTTTTAAGTATTTTATTAAAAGATAGAAGCTCTGGCAAAAACATTATCTGGGCTACAGATGTATATGCGGAAAAAGGGTCTTCTTACGATAGCCAAGAGCCTATAACTGTAAAACTTATTACTGGAAGATTTGGAAAAGTAATCCGTCCTAGAACAGATAAATCAAAGAAAGAACAACAAATAAGAATAAAAGATAAGGCCGAAGTATTTACTCCTTCTTGGATTTGTAATGAAATGAATAACCATATCAACGATGAATGGTTTGAAAGAAAAAATATTTTCAACACATCTAATGAAAAGCAGTGGACAACTAACGAAAGTAAAATTAAATTCTCAAATGAAGAAGGTAAAACTTGGAAAGATTATGTGCAACTAAAAGTTCTAGAAATATCGTGTGGTGAAGCACCTTTCTTGGTTAGTAGATACGATACTACAACTGGTCAATGGATAAATGTAGGTGAACGTATTGGTGCTCTTGATAGAAAATTAAGGGTTGTTAATGAAAATACAAACACGGAGCCCGAATGGTATGAATGGGCTTTAAATGCTATTAAGTCAACCTTTGGTTACGAATGGCAAGGCGATAGTTTGCTTATTGCTAGAGAAAATATACTATTTACATTTATAGATTACTATATGGATAGATTTAAAAACTTCCCAATTAAAGAATATTTAATAGAAATTGCCAAAATTCTATCTTGGAATATTTGGCAAATGGATGGTCTGAAATATGTAGTTCCAAATTCATGTAAGCCAAAACAAGAAAGGCAAATATCTTTATTCCAAGATGAAAAGTGTGAGCCTTGTGTAGGTTGCTTAAAAAATGATAATGGAAAACATATTGGAACTTACTGCAAAATAATGAATTGGGACACAAAAAGAACTATTAAGTTTTATAAAGGAGAAAAACGAATGAAATTTGATTTTGTAATTGGAAATCCACCTTATCAAGAAAATATTAAAGATCGAAGTGAACAGCCCCCAGTCTATCATTTTTTCTATGATGCTTCTTTCTCAATAGGTAAAAAAGTATGTTTGATTACACCTGCTAGATTTTTATTCAATGCTGGCAAAACTCCTAAAAACTGGAATGAAAAAATTTTATCAGATACTCACTTTAAGGTTATTAAATATGAGGAAAACTCCAGATTAGTTTTTCCTTCTGTTGAAATAAAGGGAGGCGTTGCAATAACATATAGAGATGAAAATAAAGAGTTTGGTGCTATTGGAAGCTTCTTAAAAAATGATGTTATGTCTTATATTTTAAATAAGGTAAAAATATATTCTAATAGCTATCTTAATTCTATAATTTATTCTAATACAAGCTACAAGTATACAAAATATTTAAAAGAAGATTATCCAGAATATTTCATTAAAGATAAAGATGGAAAATCTATCCTTTCTGGTGGATCTGCCAGATATCTAGCGTCATCAGTTTTTGAAAAATTACCAAACCTATTTTGTAAATCGATACCTAAAGGTTCTAACCATTATATTAAGATTTTAGGAAGAAAAGATAACCACAGGTCAGAACAATATATAAAATCAAAATATATAAATCCACCCGACAATTTTACTCTATACAAAGTGTTTATTTCAAGTTCAAATGGAACCGGTGAATTTGGTGAAGTTTTAACGACTCCATTTGTAGTAGAACCTAATGTGGGTGCAACTGAGACATTTGTTAGTATTGGTGCTTTTAAATATAAGTTTGAAGCCGATAATCTTGTAAAGTATTTAAAGACAAAATTTGCCAGAGCATTGCTTGGGACTCTTAAAGTTACTCAAGGAAATAAGAATTCTGATGTGTGGAAAAATGTTCCTCTTCAAGACTTTACTGATAAATCAGATATTGATTGGGCAAAATCAATCCATGAAATAGATTTGCAACTTTATTCTAAATATGGATTAGATGAAAAAGAAATTTCCTTTATCGAAACACATGTAAAGGAGATGAATTAGTATGCGAAAGATTAAATTACAAACTTCTGAGAAAGTTGCTCCTATGATCTACGCATATACCACTCCAGGTGTTGTGTATCATGATGGATGGACTAAGATTGGTTATACTGAAAGAGATGTTGATACTAGAATTAAAGAGCAAACTCAAACTGCGGATATCAAGGCAAAAAAGGAATGGCAAGACCTGGCAATCTTTGCAGACGGCAAAACAAGGTTTACAGATAAAGAATTTCACTCATACCTTGCAAAGAACGATATAAAACGAAAAGATCCTCAACCTGATACTGAAGGATGCCCAGAATGGTTTTATATTAGCGGTGAGGCGTCTTATGCCCTATTTGGAAAGTTTAGAAGAGATTTGGGTGTGTTGCAAACATTGGGCGTTGTGCCTTATGTATTAAGAAATGAACAAAAACAAGCGGTGAATCAAACAAAAAATTATTTTTTAGATGATTCTAACAAAACAGAATTCCTTTGGAATGCAAAACCTCGATTTGGCAAAACATTGTCAACCTACGACCTATGTAAGTCCTTGCCAAATGTACATAAAATTTTAATTGTTACCAATAGACCAGCCATTGCAAATTCTTGGTACGATGATTATGTTAAATTTTTAGGTACAGAATCTGGTTACTATTTTGTAAGTAATGTTGACGCTTTGAAAACAAGAAAATATGTTTTAAGCAGAGAAAAATACCTGGATAATCTATCATCACTACCTAATCATAAAGGATGCATTGAATTTGTTTCATTACAAGATTTAAAGGGCTCTATTTATTTTGGAGTAACAGGCGGACATGATAAGTTAAGAGAAGTGGCGGAACTTGAATGGGATGTTTTAGTTATTGATGAGGCTCATGAAGGTGTTGATACCTACAAAACTGACGTAGCGTTTGACCGGATAAAAAGAAGATATACGCTACATTTATCTGGAACACCCTTTAAGGCATTGGCTAATGAAAAATTTCCAGCAAAAGCAATATACAACTGGACTTATGCCGATGAGCAAAAAGCCAAACAGGAATGGGATTCAACTAGTGAAGAGGAAAACCCATATGCCAATCTTCCACAATTAAATTTATTCACCTACAAAATGTCAGATATTGTTAGAGATAAAGTAGAACAAGGTGCTGACTTTGATGAGGATGGACAAAATGAAGCATTTTGCTGGGATTTAAATGAATTCTTTGAAACTAATGCAAATGGTGAATTTGTTCATGATTCTGCAGTAGATAAATTTTTAGATGCTTTAACAGTACAAGAAAAATTCCCATTTTCAACTAATGATTTACGTGCAGAATTAAAACATACACTATGGCTACTTAAATATGTTAGCAGTGCCAAAGCTCTTGCTAAAAAATTGCAACGTCATGAAGTGTTTAAAAACTATAAGATAGTTCTTGCTGCTGGCGATGGGAAGTTAGACAACGAAGGAAATTCAGAAAATGTGTATGCATTAGACAAAAATCTTAAAAACTCTTATGATAAAGTTGTTGATGCTATTAAAAATTATTCAAGAACTATAACTATCTCTGTTGGTCAGTTAACTACTGGTATTACAATTCCAGAATGGACTGCTGTAATGATGCTTTCTAATGTAAAAAGCCCATCACTTTATATGCAATCTGCTTTCAGAGCCCAAAATCCATGTTTATTTAATGAAAATGGTTATAGCCTACGCAAGCAAAATGCATATGTGTTTGACTTTGATCCAGCTAGAACCTTAAACATTGTTGAAGAGTTCGCAAATGATCTTATTGCCGACACTGCTAATGGCAGAGGTGACACTAATGCCAGAAAACAAAATGTAAAAGAACTACTAAACTTCTTCCCTGTATATGGTGAAGATGACGAAGGCGAAATGATAGAACTTGATGCGGAAAAGGTTCTTTCAATGCCTCGTGCAATACACGCAAAAGAAGTTGTAAGACGTGGGTTTATGAGTAATTTCCTATTTCAGAACATTGGAAATATATTTAATGCACCAAAAGAAGTTATTGATATTATACAAAAATTTGATCCAGTTAAAGAGCCTGTTGGGGTTAAAGAAGATACAAAGAACGATTTAAATATTGATGACAATGGAAATATCATAATTCCTGAAAAACAAATAATTGGAACTGCTAATGATATTTTTGGTGAAAAGATATATGGCGATATTGAAGCAAGCTTAATAAATTCAGTAGAAGCTATACAAGAAAATACATTATCTGGTAAAAAAGATGAAAAATTAAATTTATTATTAAAAGAATTTCATACAAACATTACTGATACACTTGTTAATACAGCAAAGGCAAATTATGGCAACAATCTGTCAAAATCAACACAACAAGCGTTAGTAAGAAAAATTAATACTACTACCGACATGTTGATAAGAAAACAATTTGCTGATTATCAAATTAACAGTAATCAACTTGAAAATGAAAGAATAAAAGAGATTGAGCAAGCAAAACAATCTGGAAATTCTAACAATATACAACAAATTAACATTAATTTTGATGAGAAGAAAAAGCAAATAGAATCAACTTTTAAGTCTTCAATTCAATCGGAAATTAAAAATATTATAGAAAACACAGGCAAAACCATTGCTGAAACTGTTGAAAAAGACAACAAAGAAAAACAAAAAAATTCAATAATGGATAATGTTAGAGACCATTTAAGAGGGTTTTCAAGAACTATTCCTTCATTTATTATGGCTTATGGAGATGAAAATACAACACTTGAAAATTTTGACACAATAATACCAGATGAAGTATTTAAGGAAGTTACCAGTATTTCGCTTGATGAGTTTAGAAGACTTAGAGATGGTTTTGATTATACCGATGAGAATGGAAAACAAAATCATTATAATGGGTTCTTTGATTCGATTGTATTTAACGACTCCATTAAAGAGTTCTTAAAGAAAAAAGAGGAACTTTCAAATTATTTTGACGATAATTCTAAGGGAGATATATTCGACTATATCCCACCTCAAAAAACAAATCAAATCTTTACTCCTAAAAAGGTCGTTCAAGAAATGGTTGATAATTTAGAAAAAGAAAACCCAGGATGTTTTGATAATCCAGACCATACATTTATTGATTTATATATGAAATCTGGATTATATATGGCTGAAATAGTAAAACGCCTTTTTAGAAGCAGTAAAATGAAAGAATTATATCCAGACGAGAATAAAAGACTAGAGCATATTTTTGAAAAACAAGTATTTGGTCTTGCTCCAACAGAAATCATTTATAAAATTGCAGAATCCTTTATTTTAGGATTTGCAAAAGATAAAGGCATAACTAAACATAATTTAAAACATTTTGACGCTTTACCAGATGCTCAAAACGGAACACTTGAATCAAAACTAGATGAGATTTTTAATAAATAAGAACGGACTAACTATCCGTTCTTTTTTATTGGATTATTCACTCACGCGTGCGTTATCTATTATATATATTACAAAATAGTTAACCGTCATAGTGTCATATCCGTCATTAGATGACAGTAGTGACAGTATGACAGATATTATATTATTACGCGTGTGCATGCGCATAAGACTCCGATAACTAAATAATTTGTTGAGAGAAGATATAAATACTTCTCTTTTTATTTGAAAAATATTTTTCGAACGGACAAATGCAGTCCGAACGGAATTTATAAAATAATTGTGAATTTTGTTTTCGATATGCCAAATGGTGGCATATCGAAAATTTTAAAATAAATTTGTCCGATGCACCAAACGTGTGTGCATCGGGATTATTAAAATTTATTTATAACCTGCCCAAATGGTGGGCAAGTTAGTTTGTTAAAATACCTATAGATTCAAATAAAGTAATAAAAATTCCCCGTATCACAAGCCGTGTGTGATGCGACAATTATATATTTTATTTGTAAAATATCCCTTGCAGTATCAAATGGTGCTACAGCGAAATTGTTAAAATTTAATTGCAACGTGTCCAAATGGTGGACACATTAACATTGTAAAATGTTTTCCGATACGACAAATAGTGTCGGAACGAGAATATTAAAATCTTGAAAAATAATCCCGTTACACCAAATGTTGGTGGATCGGTCTTAGTAAAATGAAGGAGGAATTTATGAAAAAGTTTTCAAAATATTTCCCGAGTGTTCAAACGATGAACAGGCGGGATTAGTAAAATACTTAAAAATAATTCCGTATTGGCAAATGGTGTCAATGCGAAAGTATTAAAATTCTTAAAAAATATTTCCCGTGTTATCAAATGGTGATAATACGGCTCTAGTAAAATAACTATAAAAATATTCTCCGTATTGGCAAATGGTGTCCCAACGGGAGTGATAAAATTTCATTAAAAAGATTTCCCGATGTGCAAAATGCTTGCACAACGGGATTGCTAGAATGAGATAAATTTTAGGTGTATCAAAGGTTGATATACCTAGTTAACTAGAATAATTACATAACCAAATAAAAATTGGTTTTACCGATGGACTGCAGCCGTCGTTAAAATATAGCTAAAGTTAAGAACTGATCAATCTTAATGTAGGCACAAAATCTAAAAAAGGAGAAAAAATGAGAGATTTTATATTTGAATTTGAACAAAAACAAGCATTAAAGTTTAATTTAAAGTTAAATGAGCTTCTATTGCTTGACTACATGTTGAAATTCTTCACATCAGATCAAATTAGAAAAAAACAAAAAGGAGAGAGATTATATTGTAAATTAACCTACAATAAGGTTTTAACGGATCTTCCAATTCTTAGAATAAAGGAAAGGCAATTAAGAAACATGATAATCCAATTAGAAAATAAAGGTTTTGTAGAAAGGTTATCAGAACTTAAAAACCAAATGTATCTGTATGTTGATTTTGACAGGTTGCTCGGCACTGATTTGCTGTTTGGTTCTAATGGACAAGCAATAAATTTCCTAAATGTCGGTAAGAATTTGCCAACAATAGATAATTATAATATTAAAAAAATAAAAATAAATGTTACTAACGCGCGTATACAAGAACTAGATTTGGATTTGTTTAATAGTGAATTACATAAGCTTTTAAAAGAAAAAGTTAGTAAAGTATCATATGATTTATTCTTTAATAGTATTAAAGCCTGCCAAGTAGATGCTGATGAAATTATATTTGATGCTAAATATAAAGAGCAGATTGAAAAATCATTTATGAACAAATTTACATCTATTGTAAATGAAGCTGTATCTAATATAACCTAACACCCCCACCAGGGGCGGTCAAATCTCTAGGCTAAATGTGTTAAAAAGCGGGCAGGCAGTCGCTCAAATATTTTCGCAAAATCAAAAATCAAAATTAAAATAGGTTTATGGCTTGTAAACCATCATAAACAAGTGTAAAATCGTTGATTTTGATTTCATAAACAAATCAAAAAATAATCAAAATAAATCAAAAATTCTAGGCGGTCGGCAATTTTATGTTTTGAAAAGCCGTCATTTGCCGTTGTTTGAAAAGTTTATGGATTTTAGATAAATTGATGGCGAAAGTATGTTTCGTGGCTCCTGCGGGGCGTTTTCGAAGATATTTGGACAAGCAAAACATTATTTCAAAAATACAAAGTTAAAAAGATACAAGATTACAAAATTACAAGGTTTTAAAGATATAAACTTTTTAAATTTATTTTTGCTGTTTCACTGGACTTGTTGAGTTCTTTGCGGTACTTTTGATGTTGCATAGAACCACAAGTCTGGAGGAATTCAGCACTTGGAGGTATTATGAAAAGAATTAGAACTATTACAGAAACATTACAAATGCTAAAAACCGAAGATCCAAATACTGGACTTAGCGAATTTTTAATAAGAAAACTTGCAAACAATCACAAGATCCGTTCATTTAAGACGGGCAACAAAATATTAGTTGACTACGATTCATTGATGGCGTTCTTGCAAAGTCAAGATTATGACCTACCAATGGAACAAATCGTGGTTAGATAAAAGGAGAAAACATATGGCATGTATACAAAAAAATAAACTACAAGACGGTTCAGTGTCTTACCGAATTCAAGTAAAGGCAAAGAACATACGAACTGGAAAGTTTGAAGCCAAATCAATCACTTGGCGCAAACCTTTAGATATAACCGAAAATCAAGCAAAGAAAGAACTTAATCGTATCGCCGTCGATTTAGAAGAAAAGTTCAATAAGCAACTTAATGGCCTTCTTTCACTAGACAATGAAGTAACCTTTATTGACTATGCTGAAAGGTGGCTAGAAAAAATCAATCATACTCGCTCACTCAACTACTATATACGAGGTCGAGATAGTATAAGAAAATTCCATAAATACTTTGGCAATATTAAACTAAATCAAATAACGCCCGTTATGGTGCAAGGTTTTATAGACGAAATGGTGTCTAAAAAGTATGAAAAGAAATCAGCAATACTTACTGGCGACATCAATCAGTATTTAAAGTCGCATCGTATCAAGCAGATTGATATTATTAGGCAAAGTGGACTTTCAAAATCCATTTTCGTATCAGCAAATGCTAAACATAGCATAAGAATTGAAAATGCTCAAAAGATATGCGATGCGATTGGAATTAACTACGATGATTACTTTACAACAGAGATAAAAAGCCAACATTATGCCAAAGAAACAGTTTTAAGATACAAAAGGATGTTACACACAATACTAGCCGATGCTAAAAGGCAAAGGCTGGTGGAACATAATTTTGCATCAAGCGACTATTTAACGCCAATTAAAGGCTATAAAAAAGAAATTAAAATACTTAATGATAAAGAGGCAAAGGTTCTAGCCAACTATTTACACACCGAACCTAATCCAAGATGGAAAATCGCATTGTTTATAGTATTATTTATGGGATTAAGGCGTGGCGAACTTGCTGGCCTAGAGTGGAAAGATATTGACTATGAAAACAAAACTATGACAATCGCAAGGTCGGTGCAAGATATTCCAGGCTTTGGCCTTATCACAAAAGAACCTAAAACCGAAAACTCAAAACGCACAATCTCAATGCCAAATAAACTAATTAATTACTTAAAGGAATATGAAATTTATTGGCACGAACAAAAAGCATATCTTGGCGACCGCCTTGGCAATACCGACCGATTATTCTGCACCGAAGATGGCACAAACATCTCCCCTGGTATGTTTATAGTGTGGCTACATAAAACCCTAGACAAAGCAGGCTTGCCACAAGTCTCACTCCACTCACTACGCCACACAAACATAACCTTACAACTAATCGCAGGTGTAGATATGAAAACAGTCTCCACCCGTGCAGGCCACTCAAAAGCATCAACTACTAGCGACTTCTATAGCCACTTCATCAAGAACTCCGACATCCACGCCAGCGAAATAATTAATAAAATTTTTGAATAAAGTAAAAATAATGATGACATTTTATCAATTTTATGATATAATTTCTTCATACAAAGGAGTTGTTATGGCATACAAAGAAAGAAAAAATATTTATAAAAAAATTGAAGAAAAAAGAAATAGACCATTAATTGTCTATGTAACATCTATAAGACCTAATCTTTCCAGCAATATGGGTGGTGATGCCATCGCAGAAATAATAGAGCAAATTCAACTAATTCCTGAAGACAAAAAAGAAGTTGATTTTATGATTATAAGCAATGGCGGTGATGCCATTGTGGCTCTTAGAATAATAAGTATGTTAAGAGAGAGATTTGACAAGGTGTCTGTATTGTTGCCATATGTTGCTTATAGTGCAGCAACAATCTTATCTTTAGGTGCGGACGATATAGTAATGCATCCATTTTCGAACCTTGGACCCATAGATCCACAGCTCACAACAATTAAAAAGAATCAGCAAGGACAAACAGAACAAAGAAGTTTTAGCTCGGAAGATTTAAGGAACTTTATTGATTTTATAAAAACAGATGTTGGCGTTACAGACCAACAACATTTAATTACTGCTATATCTCCTTTGCTAAATGATATAGGAGCATTACCAATAGGGAACGCTAAGAGAAGCCAGCAATTATCTCTATCTTTAAGTGAAAAAATGCTTAATTTACATTTGCAAGACAAAAACAAGAGTAAAAATATTGCTAAACAATTAAATTCTTCATATTATCATCATGGGTATGCTGTCGGAAGAAAAGAAGCTCAAGAAATTGGGCTTGATATTGTTATTCCAGACAATGAACTGGAAAATTTATTATGGGAAGTTTGGCAAGACTTTTCTAATGAAATGAACGCAAATACAGTATTTGATCCCGTAAGAGAACTTTTTACAAATCCAGAATCAAGTGAAATTTTATCAAAAGTTCCAGTCGTGGAAATTCCTGCTAACACTCCACAACCTTTGATACAAAATTTGTATGTACAATTATCTCAACAGGCTGCAAGAGTTGAAAATAAACCAACAATCAGAATGAAACATTTAATTGCATCTATTGAAAGCACAAATTTAGCCAAAGCTTCATATGCTAATAGTGATATAGCTTATTGGAGGAACATGGATATGAGTATAGGTTTTAATTGTACTATATTCCCAACAGGTTGGACAAAATATAATCAATAGGAGGATAAGATGAATAATAATTTCATAACAAATTCATTAAAGTTTAATGAATATAATCCTTTTACAATAAGTTCAACGCATACTGATATTGTTCGGATTAGTGGAACAATTCCTAAAGAAGAAGTGGAAAAATTGTCTAAAAGGAAAGAAAAACCAACCACAAGAGATATTAAAATAAAAAAAAATAAAAAGACGCCTAATTAAGCGTCTTTTTTGTATGGTGTGAGTAGGCAGATTTGAACTGCCGGCCTGTCGCTTAGGAGGCGACCGCTCTATCCAGCTGAGCTATACCCACATATTAAAATTTGGGATTGTATTTTGAGTGGTTAATTAAGTATGAAAATTGGGGATTTCGGTGGTTAAAATTCGGTTTTGGTGCAGATTGGGTGCAATTTGGTTTTAGGATTGGCATGTGGTGGTTGATAGTGTGCTTGTTTTAAGTGGATTGTGAGTGTTAAATTTAGTCGCATTAGAAACTTAGGAGGGAATTGTTATCTCCATTTAACTAAGGGAATATAGATAGAATTACAATTTTTATATAGAATTTGGACTAAAAAGTGGAAGAAAGGTGGAAAATTTAAGATAACTAAAACCCCTAGTTCCCTAAAACCACTATTTTATAGTAGTTCTAGGGAATTAGAAAGCGGGTTTACCAACCGCTTAGGAGGGGGCTGTTATATCCATTTAACTAAGGGAACTATTTAAGTTGTATATTGTTTAAAAACAAACATATGATAGCACATTATATTATTTTGGGCAATAATTTTTGCAATTTAAATAGGCTATTCCTTATTCATAAACAATATGCCCAGCGTCCCTGGCCCACAATGCGAACTAATGGTCGAGCCAGCACGCACATCATAAACATTTTCAAATCCATACTCGCGCAATTTTTGGCATATTTGTTCACTTATAGGCATATCGCTGGAATGAGTGCAAAATGCAACGGTTTTTTCAGGATCATTTCCATTTAATGTATCATCTACATATTTAATTAGACAGTTGTTAATGTTTCCCATATATTTTTTAGCCACATCCATTTTGCCATCTTTTACTAAGATTTTTGGTTTAATCTTAAGCAACTTTGATCCAACAAGCGCAACAGCACTACATCTTCCACCCTTGTGCAAATATGTTAAAGTGTCAACCAAAAAACTGGCTTGAACTCTATCGGTCATGGCTTTAATTTTTTCAACAATCTCACCAGCACTCAATTCACCTTCAGAGACCATTTCAGCGCATTTAATAACCAACAATGCTATTCCCGAAGATAATGACTTAGAATCCACAACGTGAACATTCAATCCATCCGCGCCCGCTATAGCATTTAAACAAGACGATGTCATTTTGCTTGACAATGAAAAATGAATCACATCATCATATTGTTTTAGGATGTCAACAAAATATGACCTAAACTTATCTGAGCTAATTGCAGCAGTTTTAGGTAAAGAACCCGTTTGCTTTACATAAGCAAACAAGTCATCAGTTGTGACATCAACGCCGTCCACGCACTCCTTGTCGCCAAGAATAACATAGTATGGCATTGTAAAAATATTGTATTTTTGTTTTAACTCTTGTGGAATATCACAAGCACTATCTACAGATATTGCAATTTTCATAACACTTCCCTCTTATCATCATATTCTACCACTAAATATGTTTTAAGTCAAATATTTATAAACAATAATCCGCCATAACAAAACATTGCTTTAAATTTAATTCAAAATGTCATCGGGTTACAAGCCATTCTGACAATCCAGGTATGGTTGAGTCCTATAGGTAACAACATCTTTAATTTAAATAGTACATATTGGATTGTTCTTACAAATAAAAAAAACACTTTTTCAAGTGCTTTTATATTTTAATTCAAAATCCAGCAGGCCAAATTCAAACAGGTCGCTATTGACAGCCATAATGGGTATATAGTTAAAAAATATGAAAAGAACATATCCTTCTTATGCATTAGTGTAATCATTACAGCACCAATAATTAAATTTAGTACTATTGCAATTAATCCCCACAACAAACTATTTAAAGTAAAGAACAACAAACACCATACAACATTCAATACACCATTAACAATTAGCAAAATCACAATTTCCTTATCTAGCCTATCATTTTTAATAGCAAAGTATAAATATATAGCAAATGCAATATATATAACACTCCAAATTATTGGAATAACAATATTTGGCACCCATTCGCTAGGCTTAACCAGAGTATCAAACCAATCCATTCCACGATTTACAAATATTGAACCTAATACGGCAACTAACACAACCGCTCCAATGGCTATAATTGTTTTTACTGTTTTATTTTCCATCATCATAATATTTATTATATTCTCAAATTATTATTTTTATTCCAATTAAATTTAAATTATTGTGTAGAATTTATTTGTTTATTGTCTTATTTTAATGATTTGTTAATATGTTAATTAATTTATTTTTAATTTTATCAAAATAAAAAATAACATTATTTTTGCTATTTTTTAAAATATTTTTTGCTTATTTTTTTTATATAATTTTCCAATGTTTCAAATTCCATATCTAAACTATTAATCCAATCACGATATGCAAACACTAGCCCACCAGTAAACATACTAACATTTAACATAAATTCATCGTCATCTCGCGCGTGACCGAATTTCACAAAGTTATCAACAACAATATTACTTAACAACTCCTTTAGCATCAATGTTATTCGATTAAAACAATTTGTATTAATAATTGTTTTTAAATATTTTTTATCAAGTTGAATATATTCACCAATTTTTTCAATCAATATTGACATATTGTTATATATATCAATGTTTTCCATTTCGTGCTTAAGCGAGTTATAGCATTCATACACATCTCTTTCAATATCTGCAATAACATCATTCAAACTTTTATAATGCAAATAAAATGTAGCACGATAAATCCCTGCAACCTTAACCAAATCTGTAATATTTATTTTAGACAATTCCTTTTCATTTAAAAGTTCTAACAACGCTAATTTTATTTTTGTGGTTGTCTTTTTGGTATCGCCATACAAGCGTCTATTTTCCACCGCTTTAATATTAACCTTATCAATCTTTATATCAGTCATATTTTTTGATCCTACATATATTATATCAATTCGCTGAAATTTTTCCAAGCATAAATCAAATATTTTTATCAATATAAAAAGCGAGGATCACCCTCGCTTAAATTTTTAATAATTATAGAACACTCTAAGCACTACACATCCAGTTTCTCCATAAATGTCAGTAGCCCAGACATTAGTGTCCCATTCAAAAGCATCGCGCATTAAACCAACTGATTTAAATGTATTGATTGTAAGGCTCTTATCTGTTTGGTTATTGCCAGTTTGTTGCACTTTGTTATAATTTGCATCACCGACGCTTAATCCAGTATTGTCTATATATGCATTATTAAAGCTGTAGCCAGCAGCCACCCCCGGTAATACCCCTTTGTTTGAGTTTGTTGGAGAATAATTTGAGACAAAACTATTTGATATTGCAAAACAGTCAGAAATTGTAACATAACTTGATGCTCCAGCAGTTATTAACGCCATTCTAGGCACATCCGACTCATCCAAATATTCTATTTCCCCTTCATAATAGCAATTTTGGAATTCGGATGTTTTCGGGTAAAAAGACCCCACAATACCTGCAACTCTCTCACTTCCACTGTTGCTTGTGGCATCTGTTGTATTATTAACATAAATGTTGCATTTTACATAGCTATTTACTACCCAAGATGTCACCACATCACTTGAATGCTCCATATACGCAAACCCTATAAGCCCACCTATAGATATTTCCATAGTTGTTTCGCCAGTTACATTAATATCGTGTTCCACACTTCCATCATAGTTACTAGCTCCAATAACAAAACAATTGTCAACAACTCCACCTCTAAAAGTCCCAACAAGCATACCACAATATCTGGAATTCGTTGCATCCATTCTAGCTCCATCTAATCCCAAATTAATGATATAGGTAGACTGTGCTGATGCCTGATCTTTAATTTTTATAACATTAAATAATCCATAACCATTTTTGTTAGTGCCCACCATGTATAGATTGCTTATGGTATACCCCTGTCCGTCAAATGCGCCATTAAATTGAGCAATTGTTTTATCGGTCGTATCACTATTGAAATCTAAATATGCATTTAACTTAAAAGTTTTACCTTGATGATAAGCGTTGGTCGAAGTAGAGGTTGCGCGCATAATCATCCAATCGTTACAAGAATTAATTAAATATGCACCACTTTCATCCGTGTATAAATTCGCCAAAGTTTTGCCTGTCACGTTTGCATCTTCGCTTGTCCACACATCACGCATACGGCCAATAATGCAGTGTGTGGCATATATGCTTTCCTTTGAATATGTTCCAACTGCCAAATAATTGCTATAACCATCTGCTAAATCTAAAAAGTCTTTTTGATGTGTGTGCAACGTTAAAGTTAAGCTAATTGTTGCATAATTTTCGTTATACTTATCGCCTTCAAAAGTGTAAGGAATACTTAATGCTTGAGTTGCACCCGCTTGCAATATACTTGCCCCAACTTGGAATAATCCGCGTTCGGCGTAAACTACCTTATTATTTGCCACATTATACCAAACGGTTTCTTCATCAATAAGATTGCCTGAAGAGTCTTTATTAATAATATTTAACTCCGCCAATAAATATGTATCCGCTGTGGCCGATTCAGCAGTACCCTCATCACCAATGCTAACTGCATTACCTGTAATAGTTATTGTGTCGCCCGGAGCGATTTTAATTCCGTTTAAACTAGCAGATGTTCCACCGTTAACTTTAGCAGTAACATTGGTAAGCGTAGCGCCCGCGCTATTTTGATATGATATTGCAATAGTAGCCGTTGTAGCATTACCTAAAACATCAACTTTGTCACTAAAATAAGAATAGCAAAAACCAACCGACAGCACCGTTACAATCAAAAAGCAAATAATGTCAGCAAAAAAAGTCCTAAACAGCCCTGTCGTTTTATATTGTTTTTGCAATATATCTCTTTTCATTTTACCCCTTTAATGTAGAAATAGATTTACAAATCCGCTTAAATCCAACTATACATTGCCTAATTTAAGGCAAACATAATCTCGTTTAATATATTTTAATATATTAGTTTAACCATAGTCAAGCATTTTAATTGTTTTTATCAAATTTTAATCATTTTAAGTAATCTGCAAATTGCTAAAAATTCAAACATCTAACTAAAAAAGTTATCGTTATAAATCACAGTCTTATTGTCGCTATACAACATTTTTGCTTTATTGTGATAATATTTTGCCTTATTATAATTTCCATTTTGATAATACAGCCTAGCCAACTCTATTAATGGTTTCAAATAATAACATTCTTCCCTAATGAACAATCCTTGAACAATTGGTTTATCCACATTTAATGCGCTTTCGTAAAAATATATTGCATTATCTATTTTGCCACACTTCTCATACAATCTTGCCAACTCGCACACAATTTCTGCATTTGGCATAATGTTCAAGCCTTCATATAACCATTTTTTAGCACTTTCGGTGTCTTCCAACTTTTCGCAACATTTTGCCATTATTAATATCGCGTCAATAGTGTTTGGAATAAATTTATTAGGAAGATTAAAGAACTTATTTAGTTCAATCTTACACTTTTTATAATGCCCCCAATAAAATAACTCGCGTGCGTAATAATATTGTTCTCTTGCGCTAAACTTAATACCACGCTTAAGTGCTTTACGAAACAAATTTAAGTTGCGTTTGGTGTAATTTATAGCAATCTTGCGATGTTGAATGGTTATATCTAAATGCTCGATTTTCCCAAAAGGAATAATTGCTTCGTGTACAAATCCATTCCAATATGCCCGCTTGTCGTTTTTCATAATTCTTTCGCGCTCATACACAAATGTTGGATTGCCCATATTATCAAAAGATGTGGCATACTTTAACATATATGTATCCGCCACCATATTTAGCTTTAATTGATTAATCTTTTCAATCTCGTTATACTCCAGCACATCATCTGCATCTAACCACATCACATAATCGGTTGTCGCCTTACTAAATGCAAAATTCCGCGCCTTAGCAAAATCATCGCACCACACAAAATCATATACTTTATCAGTAAATCTACTTGCCATTTCCTTAGTTTTATCAATGCTACCAGTATCAACAATAATAATTTCATCTGCAAATTGCTTTACACAGTCTAAACACCTTGCAAGCACATCTTGCTCATTTTTAACAATCATACATACACTTATTTTCATAATGCATAGTATGAAAATTTAATTTTTTGTGATAATAAAAAAATCAAAGCATTTCGCTTTGACTTAATTTTTACTTATAGCAACATTTTAGATTAATGCTTATTTTCTGCTGATTCTTCAAAAATCTCTTCAATAACAGATTTACTAATGCTATCACTATTACTCTCTATTTGACTTTTTTTATCAATTCCAATTTCTTCTGTTGTTAAAGCACCAACTCTGTGGTCGCCTAAAAATTTAGCTTCTGTCTTTCTTGCTCTTTCAAAAACTTCTTGTATATATCTATCTTGTGCAGACATATTTTGAGCCTCAAATTCCGCTTGTGCATTTGCATCAATTTGTTGCTTAATTAAGCGTTTAGTTCCTTTAATTTCATAGTTTTGTAAGGTTTGAGATAGTTCGCGATTACTTAATTCAGTTAAAATTCTACTACCCATTGCTGTTTGTAGAGTACTTGATTTAAACAATGTCAAGTTCTTGCCCAACGCAAAGGCAATTGCAACATTATTTTTATCTTCATCATACCTTTCAAGTAAGGTTTTACGAAGTTTTTTAAAAGCCCTTTTATGAATGCGTATTGATTCATCAACAACTTCCTCATACACATCAGTTCTTGCAGCAATCATTTCATAAAATCTTTCAAACATTAATATATTAAGGGTATTTATGTAATTGTTCTCATACATATCCGTCGCTAATTTCAATTTAGAAATATAATCACTATTTATTAATGCATAGTTTAGATTTCTCATTCTTGCATCTTGTTCTTCTGTTCTGTCCCAAGTATGTTTTAGGGCATAAAATTTACACATTTGCTCCCATCTATCATTTTTAAACATATCTTTATGCGCAACTGCCAATAATTCATTAGCACCGCCATTGCCTAGATTATCAACAATATTATCAATAACAAAGTTATCATCTCCATTTTTAGCCAATAAATACCAACTTTGAATAGCATTAATTTGACCAAGTTCAGCCAGTTTGGTTAAATCTCTAAAAATAAGCGAATCTTCGCCACTCACAATCTTCTTAGACCAAAGTGTTACAAAGTCATTATCTAATTCATTAAAGCCATATTCTAACATATATTTTCTCCTAAGCGTAATATAACATAAACACCCAATCTTGTCAATAGCGCCTATTAAAAAAGACGACTATAAAAATCGCCTTTTAATATAATACGGAAATTTCCGCAATTTTTGATTATTCATTTTTAATTCATCATTAATGACTTGTCATTACTTGCTTGCTTCCGCTATCGCAACCGATACTGCAACTGTTGCGCCAACCATTGGGTTGTTGCCCATACCAATTAAGCCCATCATTTCAACGTGAGCAGGCACTGATGATGAACCAGCAAATTGTGCGTCACTATGCATACGTCCCATTGTGTCGGTCATACCATAAGATGCTGGACCTGCAGCCATATTATCTGGGTGAAGTGTACGACCCGTACCGCCACCACTGGCTACTGAAAAGTATTTTTTGCCTTGCTCTAAACGTTCCTTCTTATATGTTCCAGCTACTGGGTGTTGGAAACGTGTTGGGTTGGTTGAGTTACCAGTAATTGACACGTCAACGTTTTCAAGGTGCATAATTGCAACGCCTTCGCGCACGTCATTACTGCCATAGCAACGTACTTTTGCACGTGGGCCATTTGAATATGCAATTTCTTTGACAATATTTAACTTGCCAGTATAGTAATCAAAATCGGTTTGTACATAAGTAAAGCCGTTAATACGTGAAATGATTTGAGCGGCATCTTTGCCTAAACCATTTAAAATAACTCTAAGTGGTTTGGTGCGAACTTTGTTAGCAGAGTTAGCAATACCAATAGCGCCTTCTGCTGCCGCAAATGATTCGTGACCAGCCACAAATGCAAAACATTCAGTTTCATCACTAAGTAGCATTGCACCAAGATTACCGTGACCAAGACCTACTTTACGGTCATCCGCCACCGAGCCTGGAATACAAAAACTTTGCAATCCCTCACCCAAGCACTTGGCAATTTCGCTAGCAGTTGTCACACCACGCTTAATAGCAATAGCGCCACCTACAATATATGCCCAGCAAGCATTTTCAAAACAAATAGGTTGAATGCCCTTTACAATATTGTACACATCTACACCCTTTGCTTCACAAATCTTTCGCGCTTCCTCAAGGCTAGCAATACCATTGTCATTTAATACTTTATTAATTTGATTAATACGTCTGTCATAACTTTCAAACAACATATCTGCCTCCTACTCTTCACGAGGGTCAATATACTTGACCGCCTCGTCAAAACGTCCATATTTACCGCTTGCTTTTTTGATTGCTTCCATAGGCTCGATACCCTTTTTGATGTTTTCCATCATTTTGCCAAGATTAACAAACTCATAGCCTATAACCTCACTATTTTCATCAAGACCAAGACGTGTTATGTAACCTTCGCTAAGTTCTAGATAGCGACAACCCTTAATCTTTGTGCTATAGCAAGTGCCCACTTGGCTACGCTTGCCTTTACCTAAATCCTCAAGACCAGCACCGATAGGCAATCCGCCTTCGCTAAATGCTGATTGAGTACGACCATATACAATTTGCAAGAAAAGTTCGCGCATTGCAGTATTAATTGCATCGCAAACAAGGTCTGTATTTAGCGCCTCTAGTATAGTTTTGCCCACCAAGATTTCACTAGCCATCGCCGCAGAATGAGTCATACCAGAACAACCTAATGTCTCTACCAACGCCTCCTCAATAATACCATCTTTTACATTTAATGTTAGTTTGCACGCACCTTGTTGTGGAGCACACCAACCAACACCGTGTGTTAAACCTGAAATATCTTTAATTTCAGTTGCCTTCACCCATTTTGCTTCTTCTGGAATAGGTGCAGGGCCGTGATTTGCGCCTTTATGCACGCAACACATTTCGTTAATTTCACTACTATATTCCATAATTCCTCCTACGGATTAATAATAACACTTTTGACAATGTTGCGTCAAACAAATTTAAAAATAAATATTGATATATTTTCGACTTCAAAAGATTTTTACGATTTAATTTTACAAAATATTGATATTTAAAGCACAAAAACTTTTATAAAGTAATAGACTTGACGATTTAAAAGTTGTATAATTAATATATAATGTTAATAGTATGTTCTGCATATATATTATAGTGAGGTTTGCAAATGTTAGAAATTAAACAAATTACTAAAACTTATGAAATTGGTAATAAGAAGTCTAAAAATTATCAAACCGTTACAGCTTTAAACGGCGTAGATTTAGCTTTCAGACACAATGAATTTGTATCAATTCTTGGCCCTAGCGGTTGCGGTAAAACCACATTGTTAAATATTATAGGTGGATTAGATAAATATACAAGTGGCGACCTTATTATCAATGGTACGAGTACTAAGCAATTTAAGGATAAAGATTGGGACAATTATCGTAATCATTCGGTTGGATTTGTTTTCCAAAGTTATAACCTAATCCATCATCAAACAATTTTGCAAAATGTAGAATTAGCTCTTACATTGTCTGGCGTGAAGCGTGCTGAACGCAAAAAACGTGCGTTGGAAGCTTTAGATAAAGTGGGACTTAAAGACCGCGCACATAACAAACCTAATCAATTGTCCGGAGGACAAATGCAACGTGTGGCAATCGCGCGTGCGATTGTAAATGACCCCGACATTATATTGGCAGATGAGCCAACCGGTGCACTAGATAGCAAAACCAGTGTACAGATTATGGAAATCTTAAAGGAACTATCCAAAACAAGACTGGTAATTATGGTTACACACAATCCAGATTTGGCCGAAGAGTACAGCAGTCGTATTGTAAGACTAAAGGATGGTGAACTTGTAAGTGACAGTAATCCTTTTGATCCAAACGAACCAGTAAAACCTAAAAGAACTAGAAAGTCTAAAACAGCACAAGAGTCTGTGGAAAAAGGCGAAACTATTGAAAATCAAGAAGTGGCTGACAGCGAGCAAAAAGTGGTTAAAAAACCTAAAAAACGTATGTCTTTTTTCACCGCATTAAGTTTAAGTTTTAAAAATCTTCTTACCAAAAAAGCTCGAACCATATTAGTGTCCTTTGCAGGAAGTATTGGTATTATTGGTATTGCTTTAATTCTTGCAGTATCTAGCGGGTTTAGTGGTTACATAAATAAGGTCCAAGAGGACACTCTGTCAAGTTACCCAATTGTAATTGAAGAACAATCTGTAAACTATATGAGCCTTATGACATCAATGTTTAGTGATGATGATGTTAATCATGGTAAAGATGCTGTGTATTCGGATGATTCGTTATCATCAATGCTAGATTCATTTGCAAATGCATTGCAAAGCAATGATATGAAAAGTTTTAATATACATTTGCAAGACAATTATGATAAGATTGAAAAATATGTAAATGCTATTAAATATTCTTATAACCTTGATTTACATATTTATGATTATAACGACTCGGAATTTAAAAAACCAATATCTCCTGGAAGCGATGTGTTGTATGAATTGAGTATATATTACGCCTTACAATATCTTGGTCAAAATGCAAATATCGGTATTGAACGAACTGAAACTGGAGCCATTTTAACTACTAAAGGCGATATTGAAGCCGAAGCCAGATTTTTTGGGACAATATCATACATCAAAGATGATAAACAAGGAGTTGATGTTTCAAAAATATATGAGGCATTTAGTCGTGATGGAATCTATGAATTAAGTGAAGTGGAAATTAATGTCATATTGTTTGGAATATTTGGAATTAATATGTCAACATACCAAAACAGCAACTTAGGGTTATTTAATGAAATGATTGATAACAAATCTTTTGTTAAATCTCAATACGATTTAATTGCTGGCGATTGGAACAATGATAATGTATATGTTGAAGATGGAAAACAATATGTTGACACATTGTTGGTCCTAGACAAAAATAATGAATTAGATGAATACTTATTGTATGCATTAGGATTGATAGACAAAATAAAAATGTATCAATTATTAGATGGAATTCTTGAAGGCAAGAGTGAAACTGTTAAAATTGATTATAATAATATTGTAGGTAAAGAATTTAAACTTTATTTGACAAGCGATACATATTATCAAGAAGGTGGTATATACAAACAAACTGAAAATATTACACCTTCCGCTGAAAATATAAACAACTTTATTACAATGCGTATTAGCGGAATTGTCCGTACCAACGACGAGACTAAAGGCGGCGCGCTTGATGAAGGCATTGTTTACCCTAAATCATTAACCGATGAATGTATTAATAAATTTAACACAGCAGCAGAGTCAAATCCTTATCTTCTTCCTATTGATAAACTAAATCCATCCAAGATTGCAATTTATGCTAATAGTTTTGAAATGAAAAAAGTAATTGAAGATTTTATTAGCGAATACAACGCAGGAGTTGACGAAGACAAAAAAATAACTTATACTGATTATATGTCATTGATGATGGATACTGTTGGCTCTATTGTAGATATAGTATCATATGTATTGATTGCATTCGTATCTGTATCTTTAATTGTATCTAGCATTATGATTGGCATTATAACATATATTTCAGTATTAGAACGCACCAAAGAAATTGGCGTGCTACGTAGTGTTGGCGCATCAAAACGCGATATTAAGCGCGTGTTTACAGCTGAAAGCTTGATTATTGGATTTGCGGCTGGCGCATTAGGAATTTTAGTGACATTGTTGTTATGTATTCCTATCAATATTATATTTAAAGCATTCACGGGTATTTCCACTATTGCATCACTTCCATTGGGAGCTGGAATAATACTTGTGTTAATTAGTATGTTATTAACATTTATTGCTGGGTTAATTCCTGCACAAGTGGCGTCTAAAAAAGACCCAGTAGTAGCTTTGCGTACTGAATAAAAGGAGAATTTTATGCAAAAGAAAAAGGACTACAATTATATATACTATTTTATTCAACTGGTTTTGGTTGGACTAACAATTATGTTTATATGTACACACTTTGCCGGTGTTACAGCCACTGAAGCATTTAGAGAAAGTGATGACAATATTAAAAATTGTTTATACTGCCTATTGTTTTCATTCTTACCATATATTTTAAAACGATGGAACATTCATTCTACTAAAACATTGCAAGTATATTTCTTAATCGCCATAATTGTTCACTTTATCGGTGGCGGCACACTTCATTACTACCGTGATGTTTGGTTCTTTAGTTTTATTGTTCATCTAATCAACAGTTTCTTGATTGCAACAATTATTTATGGAATGTTGTTGCGTCATTGTAAAAATCAAAGCAAATTCTTTATGTTCTTATGCACAATTGCTTTCACGGCACTAGTTGGCGTGATTTGGGAATTTTGTGAATATGCTATAGACGGATTGTCTGGCAAAAATATGCAACGCTTTAACAATTCGGTCACAGGTGAGGCGTTTGTTGGACGTAAGGCATTGCAAGACACAATGATAGATTTAATGATGGACACCATTGGTGGTGGATTGGCAGGCCTATATTTTGCATTTACTAATATTAAAGGCGTTCCACTATACAAATTCTTAGAACTTAAATATGTAAAAGCAGATACCAATATTTCATATCACGATGATGAGATTGAAAATAAGTTGCACGCTGCAGAAGTTGAACAAAAAGCTTTGAAATTAGAGCAAAAAAATAACAAGCGTAAAGCCAAAATTAAAAAACGTGAACAAAAAGAAGAATATAAAAAAGAAAAACTAAAAGTCAAAGCCGAAAACTCATTAATAAAAAAACAAAATAAAACAGGTAAAAATAATAAATCTGAAACCAACGTTGATGTTGACCCGAATAATAAAGATTAGTTTACAAAGGGGGATAAAATGAAAGATAAGTTTTCAATCATTCTAGATGTTGACACAGGTATTGACGATGCAGTTGCCATTATAACTGCGTGCGCTCAAAAACAATTGGATGTCAAATTAATAACCTGTTGCTTTGGCAATGCCAACCAAAATCATGTGGTAAAAAATACAATTACTGTATTAGAAAATATCAATCGACAAGACATACCTGTATGTGCGGGCGCTTCTGTCCCACTAGATAACGAAGCACATAAAATTCGTGCTCACGGAATTAACGGATTGGGTGGGTATTCTAAACAAATTACCACCAAACCAATATCTTCCGATTGTTCAAAAGCTATGCACGATGTTGTGTCCAAAAGTGAATTAACATATATTGTTGCGTGCGGGCCTTACACTAATATCGCAAATTATATTAAAAAATACCCTAAAGATGTTAACAAATTTAAACTTGTTGCAGTCACTGGAACTAATGTTAATAGTACGACAAATCCTTATTTAAACTTTAACATTGCAATTGATATACCTAGTATGAAATACGTTTTGGAACATGTTCCTGGTATTCTATTCTGCACTTCCGATATGGGACATAAGGCATATATACCTGCAGAAGATTTTATTAAGTCTGCAGATTGTAGCGAAGTTGGTCGTTTCCTTGCAACTATATACCCTAGCCATAAAGATCGTACCGTAAAAAACGGTGCTGCATTACACGATGCATGTGGCATTGCGTGGCTTGCCAAACCTAAAATGTTTAAACTTGCATATGCGAAAGCAGAATTTAAAACAGCTAAAAATGGCAAAGAATACTTAGATTTTGATTATAATTCAAATGAACCAAATTGTGTGGTAACAGTAGATATCAAAAACCGCTCATTTTATAATTGGTACTATAAATCTTTAAAGTATTTTAAATAACAAAAAAAATCTCTTATGACTTAACATAAGAGATTTTTTAACTATCTTACAACCCAAACATTATCTTCGTTTACTGGATCAGAGTGATAATTTACTATTAAGAATTCTGTGCTTGGCTTTTTGTTAAATGTGCAAGATTGAACATTTATTTGAGACTCACTATTTAGTCCCTTTTCAAGTCCATTATTAGCAGTTTGAATAACATAAATCATCTTTGAACTATTTAACGATGTCATTGAGCAGTTGTTAATATTTACAATAAACTTTGTATAACCTGCCGAACTACTCTCGTTATATGAATCTGCCAACAAGCACACCCCCATGGTATTAAATGAATCGGTTGCAATCTCAGAATTTGCAATCCACACGTGTTCCTTACTAATCAATTCGCAATTATTAAGGTTTACCATACCGCGTTTAACATTTACCGCATCCCCTCCAACAAACTTGCAATTGTTAAAATTAAACTCGCTATCACTATTAATAAATGCTCCAACCCCAGTATTTGGTGTAGCCGTAGATGGCTTTTCTGCAATAAACTCACTATCAGTTGCAGTTAATTTAATGTTAGTGCTGTTTTTATGTGCATATAAAGGAGTTACATTATTACCTGTTACTTTGCATTCAACATTATCAATGTTCACATTAATATTTTGTCCACTCATTTTATTATTGATAAAGTTAAATATGTACAAAAGTTCATCAGTATAAATCTTGCCATTTGACACATTAAAATTAATTGCGCCGTATGAAGCATTTAATACAAATATAGACTTAATTGATTGAGTTTGTTCACCGATCAAATCGGTTGTTAGTGAATAATTGTTTAAATCTAGATTAATATTAATTTCTCGCCCCTCAGGAAATCCGCCCACATCAACAAAACTATTGATAGTTATTATGTGATCTAAAACAACATCTTCTTCAAGTATAATTTTATCGTCCACTTCGCTGGTTAGAAGAACATCGTCTAATGAAATTGATGTTTCAAATCTCTCAGCATAATCATCATCTTTACATTTAAGAGTATAATACACCCCGTCATTTGTAATATGATACGTTCTAGCCTCACCCAACGAATGAATATGTGGATTAGTAGTCTTATCCGGCTGATTAAATGCTATAGCCATCACTACCGCAATTAACACAGAACAAACTGCTATAACTCCTAGCATAATTAACTTGTTTTTTTTCATAGTTTTCCCCTTATTCTTTTGTAATTCAATGCAAGTTTACTTCTTATATTTAGTATAAACAATTAAATTTAATAAATCAATTATTTTCACAATCTTTTTTATTTGTATAATTAATTACATAACACTTAATATTGTACTTACATAAAATATTATGCATTAAATGGCGTAGCAAAATCAATTCTACGCTCAAATTATCAAACAAAAAAAAGGCTAAAATAGCCTTTTTTTAGAAATCAAATAAATCATCATCGTCATCATCACCAGAATTTGATGAATTACGTTTTTTCATAATATCATTACGATTTACGATATCATAATAAACACTGCCTTCATCAAACCCAGTCATTGGTATATATTGTTGAGGTGGTTTATTTAAGTTGTATATATCAGTTGCTTCGTAATATGGCGTAAATTTATTTTTATACACACATGGTGGTTCAAACGACTTAAGAATTAAGTACCTTTCTTTACGGAATGTATTTAACTCATGCGGATAAACTATTGGGCGAGTTTGAATCTGTTTGCTTTCACTCTTAGTCTCTTTGCCATCTGCCTTAGTTGTATTTACATTAGTCAACTCAATAGTTTTATTACCCAAAATTTTACTAAATTCTTCATTTGTGTTATGGTCATCAGAACCAACGTATACCGATATTGGGCAGTTATTCTTAATAATTTGAGCTTCTTGATCACCATATTTGCTATTTAACTGCGCATATGACTGAATAACCAATTGATAAAATACACCACGGCTACGAGCAACCGCAAGTGTTGTACCAAAGTTTTGGAATTTAGGCATATTACCAAACTCGTCTAGTTCAAAGTATACGTGACGTTTCAAACTGCCACCTAATGAGTTTGCTTTTTCAACCAAACGCTTATACATTTGAGTGATAAATAACGAGCCCAATGGATGACGAACTTCAATCTGGTCTGGAATGTGTACAAATATTGCAGTTGGCTTTTCATCCATTTGATTAAAGTCAATCTCGTTACGACTGGTCATCAAGCTAATACCTTCATCACTAAATGCGATAGTCTTACTAGATACAAAACCCATATAGTTCTTACTTGTAGTTTCAGCATTGTTCAAGGCTGAATTTGCAAGCTCGCGTACCTTAGAGAACTTGTCACGATATTCAAACAAATATTTCTTAAGTGTAGCAAAAGTATCTCTTCCGCTTGTATCCGTAAAGTTACATATTTTATACACATTATAAAAGTTAAACTTATCTTCAGTCAACCCCAATTCCGGATCGGTACTATCTTCCAACATCGCAAGAATTACTGCTTGAATTAATTTTTGAGCAACAGTTTCCCAGTTGGCATCATTGGTATTAACAATAGGAGCCACCGCTGTTACAACGTCTTGAATTTCAGTAAATGCAGCTGCCTGAAGTTTGCCTTTAACTACACTTAAATCTCTATCAAGATTGTGTCTATCTGCATATGCTGTACGATTAAATTCGTACCAATTGGTAGTGTGCCAATCAAAATTGCTGTCCATAATTAATTTTCTAGCCCTTGGGTCATCCCCTGCTGGATGCATTTTAACTTCCTTGTTAATATTTAAACTCCGGTGATATGTGCGATATGCATAAGTTAAAGGGTTCCACATTGATGAACCATACGGATTATCTAAGTCAAGCCTCAAGATTGTATAGCCTTCACTTTTTAATTTTTCAGCATTTTGCTCATATAAGTCTTTCTTAGGGTCAGTAATTACAAAGGATGGTTTTGCAGCAGTCATAGATAACAATTGTATAGTAGGGTTAATATACTGTGAACTTTTACCTGAACTGGTTGTACCAACAATCAATGTATGAATTGGCTTAATAAAGTTAATTTCTATATTTTGTCCAACTTTTTCAGCACGTACAAGAACGCCATCCTTGTTTATCGAACGAATATTGCGGGTTGTACAGAAATTGAAATCTTTTTTACTTTTTAAATCATCCACACTTACAAAGTCATTGCTAAAGTATTGTTGAATATCTTTGCCCTTATCGTCTTTAGCCTTATCAATTCCACCTTTGTCTTTCTTCTTTTTGCCTTTGCCATCTGCCATTGCAAATAATTTAAATAATAGCAATACTGCAAGAGCTGCACCAGTAATAAATATTGTAACTGTATCAGTTAAATATTCAGCATCAAAAGCGAAGCTTCCGTTTTTAAAGTATGATACAAGGATTACAGAACCAAAATATATAGCTCCGAATAATACTAAATAAACTATAACTTTTTTCAAAAATTTTTCCATAAAATATCCAATTTACAGCCATATGCCACATAATATCGTGGCATACGCTATAAATCTTCTCCTTAATAATAGATTACAATTCTTTTATATTAATGTCAAGTAATTATCTCACTTTCATTCTTGTTCTTAACCAGATTACTGTTCCAATTAAACCAACAACAATTAAAACAATTATTACAATCAATATAATTGCCACAGTATTTAATGGTTCCTTAATTGTAAAGTTAAGACTTGTTAAAACATTCCCACTATCACCAACTAATTGAACGTAATATTCTCCAACACCTGTTATTTCTCTTTCAACAAGACCTGTTGTTGTATGATCAATACGCATAATCTCTTGTCCATTTACAACTAAGATGCACTCTCCAACCTGATCATAAACATTTTCCGCGTTAAATTTTAATACAACAGGTTTTGTTGTTTTTTCGCCAGGCTTAATTGATGTGGTAATGGTAGGCTTTGCGTTATTTAATGTAAATGAAAATTCCACTTCGCGAGTAGGCAATAATGGATCGTCATTTACTCGATATAACATTTTAAACTTCATTTTACCTTGAGTAGCAGTTCCAAATGTCTCTACCAAACGATCATAAGTTACCAACTTGTTGTACACATCAACACCACCAACATTTGCCTTATCTTGCAACATTCCAACAAATTTGCTTGTAACATCAATTTCCGTCGTCTTTAGTACGCTAAATACCGACACTATTTCATACCCATAAATAGATGTGAAATCAAGAGCGTTTCTAGCCTCATTTGGATTAAGTATTGTGAATATTAGTTGAGTTGAAACTTCTTCTCCAGTGCTTAATAAATCTGCAGTAATATTAACAACATACGTTCCATAATCTTTAAAAATATATCTTAATGAATTTGTAGGATGCTCATAACCTTTATAGTTTGGAGTTCCATTTAAGTTCACATTAATTTCAATAGAGCTAGGAACATAATTGTTAAGCCCAGTAATCTCATTGTAGTCATTTATCTGTAAAGTTACAGGCTTATCATAGTAAGCATATTGAATAGGCGCGCTACCAATACTTGAATCATCATCTCCGACCTTAACAGTATACAATATATCATTTTTCTTCATCAGTACAATTGTGAATCTGTCTAACGTACTAGTTGACGTCTTGAAATATTGTACATTACCGGCATAATCTTGAATCTTCAACGTATAACTTCCACTATTCTTAAAATTAATTTCGCTTAAATCATTATTTGCATTACCCACAATTCTGCTAGAAGACTTTTCATCGTTATTATAGTATATATCTATAATTATTCGATTGTGTTGTTCTAATGGGTTTGTGTTATAGTGATTTTTGTTATACGAACTAAATTTCAACTTATAGTATTCTGCATCTGCATCGTATATCGATTTAGATGTTCCGCTTGATAATAAGTTGTGTTGATCTGCTTGTTCGCTTCCAGTCATAAATAATAATTGCGATAAAATACTTGTAGAAGCATCAGTTTCACGCACTTCCATTGTTACTACAAATGTGCGATAATTAGATCTATGCACATGATACAGCCTTATAATTGCTGTTCCTGTCATAAGTTCACAATAATCTGCCTTCACTCCATTATCTTCATTACTATGTAATATTAATGCTTGGGCATAATTGCTGTCGTTTACATCAATAATTTTATTCTTTGCAATATACATTTTAATTGCTGTTTGTTTGCCAAAACTGTTAATTGCAGTCTTCATATGACTTTCATTATCAAAGCCCAAGCTTTCACACTGCCTTAACAAATTACTTTCGCCAAACGTCTCAATAACTTCATCTAAATTGGTAAGCGTTGCTGGATCGCAAATATTATCGTTAGCGTCACGAACTTCATATAGTCCAGAAATAGTAGTTGACATCGCGATACCATACACACGAGATGCTATCCATTCATCAGCCTTATCTTTAATAGTGACTACGAAAACATATTTACCCGTGTTGTCAGGGTTAGGTGCAAGTGGATAACTTTCTTCACCTCCCTTTAACAATTGTTTAGGTGGATCGTTTTGGTTACGAAATTCATATAGGTCATAAGTATAAATAAAGTAATCGCTGGTTGATTTGGTCCACGAAATATTAACTGTTTCAGCTATTAAATCTTTATAGTACTTTCCATCACGCAAGTCAATTGTATTGTACTCCTCCGTATTATTAAATGTGGATTTAATCATTGAGATTTTATCTTCATAATTGGTGTTTTCAATTCTAAACAATGTTGACGTCGTATCAATCACAACTTTATATGTATGCGTAGCATCACTTTCATCAAGCAATTTTATTTCTACATCAAAATTACGGCAAGAACCTTCATCTTCTGGATTTAGAGGTGTGTCAGCATATAAGGTGATATACGCGTATTTGCCTTTCTCCTCGTAACCGTAATGAGTGCCTTCCGTTGCTGGACCGCTATCTAATAGCACATCCGCTGTATAAAAGTCAATGTTATATGAAATCTTGATATCTGTTGCCGTATATAACACACCAGTAGGTTGATAAACATTGTCTGGCAAATCAATATATTGATAGTGGTAATAACCTTCAGTGGTTGAAATCCTCAACTTATAATCGTTATTTGCAATATCAGTTAATGTGATTAAATATTGAATATTGTCGGCTAAATCTAGTCTGTCCGAAGCAGTTTCACTACGCAATTTAACTTCAGTAATATTATCATAATTCTGCCCCTCTGGAACTGTAAGCGTAGTTAAGCCATTATCAAAACTTGCGTTGTATGATAATGTGTGTTCATCTCCATTTGTCGCCTTATATTTCACTTCAACCTTTTTTACATACCACCAAGTATTTGTATCAATTTTATTATTTACTTCGCTTAATAATATATACTTCTGTCCAAATTCTCCTTTCTTCCATGACAAGTCAGTCTTCAGCCTATAATCTTCGCTATTATATGTATTGATGGCTAGCAAATAGGTTTTTCCATATACGTCCACAAATTCAAGTCTGTAGTTACCCTGGTTTTTAACAATTTCTAATATTTCTTCTGCAATATCTTCAGGCTTAGATTTTGAGTTTATGTATATCTTTTTAATATCACTAGCACTGCTGGACGCATTGTAAATATTAATATTACCATAATACTGTTTACCTGACGATGCCAATCCATTGACTGTAATACCATTATCATCAATCTCAATAAAGGCTTTTTGGTTATCGCTTGTTAAAACTGGTGTAAAATTCATAGTCTCATCAGTTTTTTCATCATTGCCAATTAATTTACCTGTAATCGTTAATGATGGACTTGTTGGTGTCGATGGTGTAAAGTATACCACATACTGTGTTAAATTTCCCGCTTTGTCTTTTTCAACAATTTCGTAATATTTGCCCTCTATGTTTTGATACTGTTGATTTGATCCTGCTATAATAAGCCCCGCATATTTGTCCTTTTCACTTCCAGTAAATCGATTCATGCGATATTCTGTTAAAACTTCGTTAAATGTATAAAAGCCTGTTGAATTACCAAAATATCTATCACTTATAGGTATTAATCCCATACGTTGTTTAGCGTCAATATCGTTATTAAAGTCCAATTCACGATAATATATTGCATATAAATCTTCATGTTTAAATTCGGTTGTATCATCAATAGCAATTGCATACATTGCTTGACTGGCATTATCGAATTGTGAATTATTAACAAATTGATAATAAAGATTATTTGTCAATCCATAGTAGTCGCCTATAGAATTAGTGTTACGATATGCAAAATTTGCATTGATATTTATATCTTCATTTTCGCTGGCACCGGACAACCACTTATGATAATCTTCAAAATATGCATTTTGATTTGATAATATCGCATTTAAGTTTTGGTCGTCTGGAGTTCTATCAACATATACCGTATATACTGATTTGTAGAAGTCTGTGCTTACAAGACTTACATCTTCGTTTGCCCCGTTTTGAGTTGCGTATTTATAATTATAGTATTGAGATGCGGTATTATTTAATATATATTGAACATTTATAGTATAAATATATTCCTTATAACCAATAATTTGTCCAGATGTGGCATCTGTTTCAATATCTGTAGGCAACTTGATAATCCATTTGTCTGGATTTGTTCTATCAATTATTGAATCGTTATTCCAAGGAAGGCTGGAATTTACTATTCCATTCTTTAATTCAAACCACAGTTTATTATCGGTTCCATCTATGTTAGAACGATATATTGAAAAATTCTTTTGGTCCACTTGAGCATTGTAAGATGATAAGTCTTCCAAGTTAAGTTCAAAATCAACATATTCTTGATTTGTATATAACTCTTTGCCTGTTGCATATGTTGGAGTGCTAGTTAGATTTTTATCCTCATTTTTAGCATAAGCATATACATCAATATTTGGCTCTTGCTTAGTTAATTTAATGCCAAATGTAAATGTGTTGTAGTCGGTTATATTATTAGCATCGTTGTGCTCTGTTCCTACAAGGTCATTGATTACAAAAATATACTCGCCCGGCAAACTTAACGCATTGTCATTAGAATGTGTTCTGGCATTCATATATTCAGCCAGCAACCCTTTCATTCCCTCATCATCAGTTTTAAAATCTAAATCAATATACTCGTCGGCTTTATATTCACGCTTATCCATCAATGTCATTGTTGATTCGCCATCATTTATTACCGATTGAGGCAATATTTTATATGTATCTTTAAAATATATGCTTAATTGTAGTTTTAATGTGTTATATGATGTGGCGATTATTTGTGACGACGTTTCGGTATATTTACCTGTCACATATTTACCGGTAGGAACTTTAATGCTTGTTGGCATTTTGTTTGTTTCTACATATACCTTATATTGCATATTTTTAGATAAATCTGTAGGATCTACAATTAATGTTTTAGGACTTAATCCTTGTTTAGTAAAATTGTCATAGTGAACTTCAGCATCACTTGTAGGCATTGACGCATGGATAAATTGTCCCACAATCTTTTCGCTTACATTGGATAATGAATATCCTACTATTGCATTTCTATCAACAAAGAATGCATATGAAAAGTTTTCGTCAGAATCAGCATTATTGCCAGTTCTAAGTGTTCTTGTAATAATATATAATCCGGTTTGTGTTACGCTACGCGATACTAAAGATTCCCCTTCATAATATGTCTCAAAACCCAAATTTATAGGATTGCTACGATAAATGGTACCGCCATCTCTGGTAGCCTCACTATAATCTTTAACCTCAATTGTGTCACCATTTTTAGTTAAAATTTCATTTGTTGTAATATATTTATAAGGATAATAGGGTTCTGTCAATTTATCAGTAACACCCTCTAATTCGTTGCCACTCATCAACTTATAATAATGATACACCACGCTTATTACTTCAAAGTTGTCTTCAGTGTTTGGCTTGATCCATTCAAATACGAATTTGCCGTCATCAGACGCTTGAGCGATGTCACACACATCAATACTTAGTGTATCTCCCAACTCTCCAGTTGACAATTCAGACCCGTCAACCTTTGCGTTAGACACCCTGTCTGCCGGATAAACTTCATTGTTATATTCACTAGTATTAGTAGCCGAACTTGAATATATGGTTCCCAATGCTTTATCTGGGGTTATTACTATATTGAAGTTAATATTGGTATTGTTGTCAACTTGGTTTCCTCCCACAACCGATACGGTGTAACGTCGGGCGCCAGTTTTGTCAACCAATATTGTAAGATTTGAGTTTGTGTAATTAGTAAATAGCCTATCTGCGACACTATCAGCCTGCCATCCAGAAGCAATGCCACCATAATATCTAGTTTGTTTCTCGCCATATTTTGTAATGCGGTAATAATTTTCATCTGCCATTTCTTTAAGTTCTACATATTCATGTTGAACCGCATATAACTGCGTGTCACTGACCGTAATAAATAGACTTAAAATATTGTTCCAGTTATTGCCCGACACTTGATAATAGTCTTTATAATATTCAGTTATGCTGTCGTCATCCTTTGTAAGTATGCTATAAATAATAGGATCTGGAGACTCGGTATCTGCTGACTTTGTAATAGAACTTAAGTCAATTGCTTTATGCGTACCCCATTCAGTATGAACTGGAGCCGCCACCTTTTCACCGTTATTATAAACAATTTCGCTTGTCATAAATGAATCTATCTTGCCGTCGCCATCAGTATCTGTCCAACCGGTCAATTCGTTAATATTAACATTATCATCGTTATTAGTATCTGTCCAACTAGTCAACTCGTCGCTGTCAATCTCGCCATCTTCATCTGCATCTTTCCAGCCTATCAACTCATCTACAGAAACTATGTCATCTTTATTGATATCATTCCAGGTTATATAGTCACCATATGTTGCCGACACAATTGCATCGGTGCGGTCTATCACCATAATATATCTTAAAATATTGCCAGCCTGATCTTTTAATTCAAATTCATATATTCCTTGATTTGTTAAAACATTATCGCTTAACAATGCGCCACTTAACGTTGCTGGTCTATCTATTGATATGGCTTTTGATGAAGTTCCCGCTACATATCTATTAGTTATATACGTATAGGTTACATCGCCTGTGGTTTCTTCTGGTTTTTTAATCTCATTATCAGTTTTTACAAATGGGGTATAAACATATGTTGCACTAATTTGAGCTCTACTAGCCTTGTCACTCCAACCAATTGTAAAATTAGTGTTAATTGTGCCTTTGTCTGTGTGTTTAATATATTTCATTTGGGCATCACGACCAATAGTATATATAGCCTTGTTGTCTAAGATTGAAGTAGTTACTTGATAAACTTCTAAACCAGAAATTGCATCTTTATCTATTGTAAAATAACTATAGGTTCTTGTTGCCGACTTTTCAACTTCTAACACAATCATATATGAATCACTATCGGTTATAATTGTTTCTTTGGTGTATTCCCTGTGTCTAATATTGGTGCTTGCTCCACCATTTATCACGCTTAAATATGTCTCTTCTTGAGGGTATGCTTTGTTTGTTGTATAATATAGTTTTCCTGTTATTTGAGATTCGAATACGCCTCTATCTTCCCAAGTTGCATATACATTTTGATTAGTAAATTCACGCGCATAAAAGTTTGTTCTATCACCATTTGCATTATTCCCTTCCGTTTTGTATAGCTCAAGTTGAGGTGTTGCAGACGTTATTTGGAATGCAAAATATTGTGCGCCTTTATCATTTGCAGTAGCGGCAGCAGAGTCAAGTTTATATTCATAACAAGCTTTTACAAGATAATAGCCTGGAGCAGTAAATGTAGTAACTTTGGTAAAATTGATTTCTTCAAAATCTGTTAGAATAGTTTCAGAAGTATATGCCCCTGAATAATAATAATATTCACTATTATCTAAATCATATTCATCATTTAGTGTTAACCATAAGCCTCTATCGGTTTTTGAGTATTCACTTTCGCTAGGTAATGTGGCTGTAAAATCAGATATACTTCCAGCCTCGCTAGTGTTAACTACCTTTCCTGTCTTCTCAGTGCCAGCAACCAACTCATAATGTATGCCTAACGCGTCACCATCACGTTCCTTAGCCGAACTTGTAAATCCATTAAGCAGAATAAACATTGTGCCATTTTGAACAATTTTCAAATCCACCATGTCGGCACTGATAAATCCAGCCTTAGAGTACTTTAATTGATAACCATATATATCTAATGACATATTGCCAAAAGCTAAGTCTTGTTTGTCAATAATCAGATTGGTCGCATCTTTGGTATAAATATACTTAATGTCAAATGTATATTGTCCATTATCAGCAAACATTAACGATAAAATCTTATTATCTTTTTCATCTTCATTCTCAGGCTTCGTAAAATCATCAACCCGATAGTATTTGGATGTTCCCTCGTCATATATAGTTGTTGTTACAACGATTTCTCTACTAGCATCATCATATACAATATCAACATTTTTGTGCAAATCGCCACTAATATGCGTATAACTTATTTTATATCTAGTGTAGTCGTATGTAAGAGTTGGATAATTATAATTATCGCCATAGTTGAAATAATATTGACGATTAGTTGCAATGCTTGTTGATTTTACTGTAGCATTTTCAAATGTAGGTTTAGATGTATATTGATTGTCATTCACTTCAACAGTATCGCTATATGAAGATTCTAACAATAGATAAAAATCAAATTCAGCCTTCAATGCCTTACCATCTACCATATAAGATATACTAATCTCATAATGCCCCTCAGCTCCATCAATAAACCAAGTAAAATCTTGATATTGATTGTTGTATGTGCGTGAACTAGGTATATCGGTTAAAACTGTTCCATCTCTAGTCACCTTAACTGAAACATATTGCATTTCAGCACCAACATTTAGATAGTATTTGCCATCTGAATAATACGCTCCGTCAGAATAGTAGTCTTTAATGTCATTACTATTCGTATCAATCCAGCCGGTCAATTCAGTAGAATTAATAGTGGTATCATTTGTATCAACCTTTCCATCAGCATTTGTATCAATCCAGCCGGTCAATTCTACCGCTTCAACAACTCCCTCAGTGCCAGCGTCGGTGCGATCTGTCCAGCCTGTAAGTTCGCCTTCATCAATTTGACCATCTTCATCCGTATCAGTCCAGCCTGTTAGTTCAGTTGCATCAACTATATCGTCATTGTTTGTATCTGTCCATTTTAACGATGGTGTCCAGCCTGGAAGATTATTAAGTGTGCCGGTCCAGCCAAACAACTCTCCAGCTTCAACCTCTCCCTGAGTGCCAGCGTCGGTGCGATCTGTCCATTCTATCACATTCTCGTGGACCCAATTTGCATTCAACTCCGTAATATCAACTTCGTTATCTTTGCTTCCAGCATCGGTACAGCCTGGAAGATCATTTAAATCTCCAGACCAACCACTTAATTCATCAGTGGTTATTTTATAATCCTTATTTTTATCATCCCAACGTATTGCACCCTTGTCAGTCCAGCCTGTTAATTCACTGACATCAACTATTCCTTTGTTTTTCGTATCAGTCCAGCCTGGAAGCCCCTCCAGTGTTGTCCCAGTCCAGCCTGTCAATTCCTCTAATTCAATTACTCCTGCAATGCCAGTCTCAGTTCCAGTAGGGCGGTCATTCCACTCAATAACATTTGTTGCAACCTTGCTTGAATCGCTTTCGGATGTGTGATAATAGCCACCAAACGTAACCATAACGCCTTGTTTAATTGGCACATCTTTGTCTTCAGCGTCTTTAGCATTTATATTGATGGTGTCGTCCAATTTTGTAAATTTGCCATCTTTAACAACCGACTTATTAGAATAACTTCCGGTTGCGTCAGGGTACAATCCAAAATCGCCAAAATATCTAACCCCCTCATTGGTTGCTATTGGCTTAAAATTATAGCCCCCACTATATGTAAGGTTTTTGCTCCTATTGGCATTATCCTTGGCAAAATAAACCTTCTCAACTGAAAAGATTAGATTTTTGCCATCGTTTCCGCCTTCAAACTCCATACTATAGCCTGGAATTTCACTGGCTTGCGCATAAGCAATATTTCTGATCGTGTCGCCCACACCAAAAACCACACC
>JAZUAB010000010.1:0-9651 GCA_045637745.1 Candidatus Onthoplasma sp.
GAATTAATTAAGTGCTATCAAGAAAACTCAATAATCAATTTAAAGATTCCAATAATTAAAACGTTGCCAGATGTGACTGCTGAAATGCTAAAACGCAATACATATATGCGTGCAGAATTTACCACCAGTATTTCAACTTCATCAGCGGGACGAAAGCATAATATCAAGAGGGCTCTCAAAAGTATTGATGGAATTAAATTGGGCAGGCGCGAAAAGTTTAGTTTTAATAATGTCGTAGGTAAGCGTACGGCTCAAAACGGTTATCGTGAAGCCAAAGTTATACTTGATGGCGAGTTTGTTGAAGGAGTTGGCGGTGGAGTATGTCAAGTGTCCAGTACATTATACAATGCGGTGTTGTTATCAGGGCTAAATGTACTTTCTTCGCAAAAGCATAGCCAGCGTGTTGGGTATGTTAAGGCTGGATTTGACGCAATGGTTAACTATGGGACCGCCGACCTTGTGTTTGAAAATAATACTGAGGGGGATATATATATTTTATGTAAATACAATAGTGAGAGAATAACTATTTCTATATATGGCGAGAATATGGGGAATATGAGTTTTTCGCGCGAAAGTGAAATAATTAACCCTGTGCAAGCAGGCGAAATGCAAGTGATACACGACGTTGAGGGTAAATATTTAGATAAAGTACAATATGTAGATGAAAGTTTTGAACTAAAAAAAGCGAGAGAGGGCTATACTATTAAATCTTATTTAATCATAATGCGAAACAATATTGAAATTGAAAGAAAGTTGCTACGAACAGATAAATATTTGCCTCAAAACAGCGTTATAGTGTATGGTGCTAAACAGCGTCCTGTAGAGGTGATGTTAGATGTAAATAGTCAAAATCTTATCAACAATGGATTAGTGTAAAAGTGAACTCTTGTGGAACGTGATTGTGGAAAACTTGGTATAATACGACAAAAAATGCTATTTTGTAGCACTTTTTGCCAGAAAATATGAAAATTGGCGTGGAAAAAAATGTGGAAATGTGGACAACTGCGGTGGATAACTATATATAGTATAAATCGATGACGGCTTGGACAATCAGCGGTATTTATTTGTAAATTTATTCTTGTGGAACGGTAGTTTGTTCAATTGTGGTGTCTGTTTCAATATAACTAAAATTGCGTTTCATTGTGTCGTATGCTTCGTCATATATGGCTCCAGTTTCTACTTGTTGGATGTATTTTGAATCTGAACTATAGGTGTGTTTAAATTGTTGGTTGTGGACGGTGATAATTTCTTGAATAATCATATTAACTCCTTTTTACTTATAATTTATGTTAGAATTTTTTTGTTTATTAACAGATTTTTAAGGTTATGTTGTAGCGGTAAATGCACCATAGTAAGTGCCATTTGTTTGGCATACGGTTATAGGATTTGTGCCAGATTTTGCTTCATCAACTGAGGCATACCAAGTAATTGTATATCCATCAACCGAGCTAGGAAAAGTGTTGCCAGCCACAAAATCACCAAAACCATATTGAGCGCGTGGCACATATTGGAAGTTGGTGGCGTTAAGATAAGCGTCATAACTTTGATAAGGCACTAAAAACACAACATTTGTAGCATAGTAAAATAAATTGGCAGGAACAGTACAAGGGGTTGCAGAGTTAAACTTTGCCAATTTTAAATTGGCACACTTGTAGAATGCGTTTGAACTGATACTTGTAAGAGTGCTTGGTAAATACACTTCTTCTAGGGATGTACATTCAAAAAATGCAGAAGACAATAGTGCTTCTATTGGAGCATTTACTGTGGCTTTTTTTAAATTTGTACACCCAGCGCAAACATATGTTGCAGAGGTTAGATTTTGACAACTCAATTCTATTTCATCAATATTTGTATATCTAAAACTGTTGGCTCCAATTTTTGAAACGCTTGCTGGCACGGTTACTTTACCTGTTAAGTTGCAACTATTAAAACAGGCTATGCCGATAGTTTTAATATTGTCGGGTATTGTTAAATTGTGCTTATAAAATAAATTTTCAGAAGGTGCGTCATAGCAATAGTAAGCATAGTCTCTTATTGTGTCATATTGGCTATCGCTTGGGATATAAATTTCTGCGCTTCCAGAAGCGATTATCATTTTTATGGCAAGATCGCTTAAATATTGAGCCTGTGCCACATCTAAAGTTCCAGTTTTAAGTTCGCCTGTTTGGGCGAAGAATGTTTTGCCTAAAGCAACATCGTTGACGGTTGCATCTGCTTTGGTGAAGTCGGCTTGAATGTTACTGATTGCGGTAGTGATTTCGGTAGGGCTCGGGTTGGTGTTTGCAATTTCTACTGGGAAGCCTTTTTGATCTAATAGTTCTTTTTGTTTAATTAATTCTTGTTTAATAATATCTAATGAATTCATAAAATTACTCCTTATATATATGTTCCATCAATTATTTGTTGAATATGGTCTGGTGATGCATATGTGCCTTTTACAATAAAGTAAAGTTCATTGTCACAGGCAGTTCCTTGCTCAATATTGTCAATAGATTCTTGCAATGCGGTTGTTTGTTGTTGAAGGGCTTCAATGTTGGCTGAATAAGAGGATGTCTGTTCAATATGTTTGCTAAAGTTTGACTCTAACAGGTTGATATGTGATTGGTTGCCTATTGCCATATTTTGTACTGAGTTTACTCCAACATTAAGACTTGCCACCGTTGACATAATCTCATCATCCATTTGCTTTAACGCATTTATCTCGTTAGAATTGTTTTCTACTTTAGTTACTAATTGAGTGTAAGTATTGCTAAGCGAATTTATATTGGACTGTAGGCTGGCAACTTGAGCTTTGCAATTGGTCACATCAGATTGCAATGTTGCAACCAGTGAAGACAAATCTTCGTCATCATCCAGCGTGGGTGAAAAACTATCAAATTGCTGTTTAAGTAATGCTAACTGATTAGCTAAGTCTTGCACCTGTTGGTATAATAAATCAATTGTGGTGTTCATATTTCTCCTTTTAATACTGCACATAGTTTAGAATATCAAAACAAAAAATTTACACCCAACTGCCAAAAATTTTAAATAATTGAAATTTTTACATAAATTTAATAAAATTTGAAGATAATAATTGTGCATAGATGCGCTTGACTGCGCCGATGTCGTGCAGAATGAAGAATTAAAAATGAAGAGTGAAGAATTAAGGAAGCTCTCGCATTATTGTTATAGAGATACACTCCATTCCGCAAATGAATTTGCTTCAGTCGGTATGACAAAACGCGAGGTATTTAAAGTACATTGAGATAAGAAATAGAATGTAAAAACAAAAAAAATGCAAAAATTTTTAAAAATATGTAAAATTTAGTTGATTTTTTGTTTTGATGTTGTTAATATGATTGTATGGAAATTCGCAAGAGATAAGCGAAAAAGGGGGATTTATATATGTTTATGCAATTATTGGATGGTACTGCCGCAAGTGATTGGAAAAATATTATTACGAAGGCTGTGGACGGGATTATGGTGCCACTACTTGTTATTGCTTGTAGTATTGGTATTATCTATTCTGTTATCGTAGGTATCAAGATGATGAAGGCGGATAATAAGGATCAACGTGAGGAAAATAAGCAAAAACTTATCAATATCGCAATATCAATTGTGGCAATTGCTGTGTTGATCGCATTGTTCTATGCTTTAAGAAATTGGTTGTCAACTGAAGGAAGAGGTAGTCTTGAGGATGAAATGACCGATATTATCAATCCGGCGCCAACACATATTGGTAACAATCTACTAAACGCTTTCCAACTGGTTGGTCAATGCGCTAGAATGGCTATTTTCAAGTGCTAAGCAACAATTTAATATGTTGATTAAAAAGGGCAGAAATGCTCTTTTTTTGCACTCAACTCGCCTTTCTTAATCGTTTGAACAAAGAAATTGTACAAATTTCATTTATAGGCGATTTCGTGCAATCTCTAAGGGGGCAATGCTTTCCCCCTTTGCAATAGGTGTGTGCTGTAATAAGATTTATTAGACTCCGCTCGGTATGACAAATATGTTGGGAACAATAAACTATGAAGATGGCTTGGGATTTATATAATCAAAATGGAAAATTAAGAGAGGAAAATTTTTGTGTGAAAAATGTTGATTATTTGCTTGATAATTAATATAAAAAAGTTTATACTATAAGTATATTATTATATTTACATGTAAAGTTGGTTTGATCATTTAGTGTTCGATTTTGCTGAGGTTTATGCCTTTGCCATGCATTAAGCAGTATGCAACTGATGATTAAACCTAAAATTTGTACTAAAGGGGATAATGCATATGATGGGATTGTTGCAGATATTTGGCAAATGGGCTATGTTAGATTTTCTAGATGACCTAGTTGACACTGTGCGTAATATAATATGGAATATATTAGGCACTGTTTTGTGGGGCTTTGGAAGTATTATTTTTGTAATACTTGATATATTTGAATCAATATTTAAAGCATTTGCAGGAATTTCAACTAATGGTATAAGTATAAATGGTAAGACAATAGAGGGTGACCCTGTACTATATTTTATACAATCAGATGTGGTGGTTCAAATATTTATTTCAATGATAATACTAAGTTTGATATTGTTATTGATGTTTACTGTATTTGCGATTGTTAAAAATCAATATTCTGATAAACAAGAACCGATTAGTAAGATTATCAACTCTGCTTTCAAAGGCTTGTTTATGTATCTATTGGTACCTGTAGCCACAGTGGTGTGCCTGTTAGTAGGCAACATTGTGCTCCAGGCAATAAATGGGGCTACAACTAATTCAGAACTAGAGATTGGGCCTAGCGGGATGCTGTTTAAAGCATGTACATATAATGCAAGTGTACTAAGAGAGGCAAATTTGTCAGAATGTAGAGACACACTCAAGATAAATCAGGCTTTTCTCACACAGGGGACGTGGGATGAAATTAATCGAAGGGTAGGCTGGGATGTCCAGAATAATATAGATGGAATTACCGACCGCGCAACAATGGACAAGGTTGCGGAGGCGATTGATGATGCATTTGCCAATGAGCATGGTGGATTTAGTTGGAATGATAAATCAAATTGGCTGTCTGTATCACAATGGTATAATGCTGCTGATGTTAGTTTCATAACGCTTTGGGTTGGCGGAATATTCTTTATAGGAACCATTTCCAAGATTTCGTGGGGTGTGGCATCAAGATTGTTTAAGATGGTTATATTTTATGCGGTTAGTCCGCTAATTGTTGCTACTTATCCAATTGATAATGGTGGCGCACTAGGTAAATGGCGTAGTTCAATGGTCCAACTTGGCACCAGTGCATATGCGGCTGTTGGTATAACCAACGTAATGTATAGTATATTGCCAATAATTTCTGCTGCAAATATGGGCTCTGATGGTTTTGCCAACTGGGTTGCGCGAATAATTTTATCTCTATTGGCATTTAAGAGCGCGGATGAACTTATTAAAGCTATTAGCGGATGGTTCGGCACTGGTGATGCGTATTCTGATGGAGCGGCAGCTAAGAGTAAAGTGCCTAAACTTAGCACTGTTGCTACCGCGGCGGCGGGAACTTTTGCCGGCATTAAAGGTGGCTTGAAGGGCGCCAAGGATATGGGAGTTAAAAGCAAATGGGCCAAATTTGGCTTGGGAGCAATGGGAGCATTTAGTGGCTCGGGTTTGGCTGAAAAAACTGGTTTAGATTTCAATAAATTTACTGGCAAGGCCGAACAAGAAAAGGCTGAAAAATATGTGTCCGGCTTTGGAACCTCATTTGGCACGCACGCCAAAGACCGCAAGGCGTATTATGAAAATGCTAAAAAACGTGAAAAGATAGATGCGTTAGAACAACAATATGGCAAATACGAGCTTGGCTATATGACTAAAGACGAGATTGAGCAGAGAAGGAAGGCCCCTGGTGGTGAACAATGGTATAGAAGGCAACAGAAATTGGGAGAGGCTCTTCTTGCGCTAGATGATGTTGGTACTGGAATGTATGAAAGAGATATATCTGAACAACGAAGACTTCGTGAAGATGCGGAAAAGAAAGAGGTCGTTGCACAAGAGGCTCGAGGTGTTTATGATGCCAAGCTTGAAGCTAGTCAAGCTTTTGATGAAGTTGTCGCTCAAAGAATGCGTATATTAGGTTTTACTGATAGAGGTGATTACAATACCTTTGCGAAAACTGACAAGGGTAAGGAGATTATTACCGCGATCGATAGTGGCGACTTTAAATCAATACAGGGGATGTATAAGGGAGAAACCGATCAATCAATAAAAGATGCCTTGAATCATGCGAGGGAATATCGCAATGATACAGCTATAATTCAAAAACTTTCAGAGTTAATTAGTGTTGAACAAGAGGCAAGTCGCGAGGCTTCAAGAAGGGCGAGCGAATTTAAGCGTCATAATGAAGCAGATTCAGATAGGGCGGCTATGGCAAAAGAGTATATGAATGCAGATGGTTCAATTGCTTTACGTAAATTACAAGCAGAAGAAACAAAAATTGCAGATACTTTACGTGAAACGGCAGAAAAACTTCAAGAGTTTAACAATAAGGCTGCAAGTGCTGTGAAAAGTGTTAATACTAACAACTTTAAGGCTGGCACAGATGAAAAAGAACGTTATGAAAGCTATAAGAAAACAAGGCCTGATAAATAGGTGTTAAAAAGATATTTATAAAAGGGGAAAGAGATGATAAGATATATACCTGGCAAAACTCGAATTAAAGTCGAGTTTGCCAAAAATATTACACTGGGCGATATTATTATGTTTGTATTCTGCATGGCGGGAGTGGGTTTGATATTGCTTAGTAAAGGTTTTGGAGAATATAAACTTTGGTTTGCTTTGGGCTGGGGCATTATTTCCATCGCACTCTTTTTGCCCGTTGAAGAAGGAATGAGATTGTATAGTTCAATTGGTTTGGTTGTACGATTTACGGCATTTAGAAAGAAATATATTAATGCTCACGATAAGGTAAGAGGGTATCGCGATATGAGTGAGATTACTCCATTTATCAAAATTGATAAAGATGAGCAAGGTAATCACTTGTATATGAACTTTGGCGAATATTATGGTATGGCTATTGAGATTAAACCAATTGCGCTTGAGCTGATGCAAGAAGATGGGCAAGACGATATGATTAACACATTTGCTAGAGGCTTAAGGCGTATGACACAAGGGCAATCGGCGATGATTGTTAAGACAATTCGTCCTGTACGATTTGATGAATTCTTAAAAAACGATGACGAAAAGTATGAATTATTAAATAGACTTTACGAGCAAGGATATTACACTGAAAATGAGATGTTTTCACGTGGCGAAATATTCCGTGAACGCGTTGCGTTCTTACAAAACGCTATGAACGCTGAGCCAATACTGCAAAATTTCTTTTATCTAGTAATATTCGGTACAGACAAGACTGCTTTGCGAGATACTTGCCTCGGCGTTATAGGTGACCTTATGGCCGGTCAAAACAACTTAAATTCACATATATTGGCAAATCAAGAATTAATAGTATTTTTAAAATCTAACTATAAGCAAATATTTTCTGAAAAAGAAGCTCAAAACTTGCCACCTAGCCAGTTTAGAGATTGGATTTTGCCAAAGAAGATTGAATTTAAGACAGCTAAAATGGTTATGGATGGCAAAAATTATAGACAATTATGCTTGTCTAACTATCCAAACGTTGTAGGAAATGCTTGGGCGGCTCAAATGTTTAGCATGGACGATACGAGGGTTGTGTTAAAGATGCTTCCTATTGACAAGGAAAAGGGTGCTCGCGCTATCGATAAGGTCATTATGGAAAAAGAAAGTAAGATGGACCGAACCTATAGCGAAAGTAAGCGTATCGAACAACAAAATGACCTTGACAGTTTACGTTTATTGTTAACCGAACTAAAGTCTAACAACGAAATGCTGTATGACGTGTCAATACACTTTACAGTATTGGAAGAGCAACGTCGTGAATTAAAGGCGGTGTTAAGACAGGAAGGGTATCGTGTAAATGATATGTTTGGACGACAAGTTGATGCTTTTGTTAGTTCAAACATTAGCAGGCTTCAAAATATTAAATCTTGTACTAGAAATATGCCTACGACAACAATTGCATCAGCGTTTCCGTTTGTGGCGGCATATATGCAAGACCCTAAAGGTTTCTATTTAGGACTTACAACATCAGGCTATCCAGTGTTTGCCGACTTCTTTAGACGTGATGCAAAAATGGGTCGTATCAACTCTAATATGATGATTATTGGTAAATCAGGTTCTGGTAAATCATATGCAACCAAAACTATTCTATCAAACCTTGCTGCCGATAGAACAAAAATGTTTATTCTCGACCCGGAACAAGAATATGAGACATTGACTCATAATCTTGGCGGAAAGGTTATTGACGTTGGTTCTAACCGAAGTGGTATTTTAAATCCATTTCATATTATGGCTAGCTTGGAAGATATTGATAATATGCAACAAGATATTAGACAAGGCGAACAAGAGTCTGATGAGGATGATGAGGGGGGTATTGAAGGTAGTGGATTTACTAACAAAACTTTCTATACTCACTTGCAGTTCTTGGAGCAGTTCTTTAGCGTAATCCTAGAAGGTATTAGTCCGGATGCATTTGAGTTGCTTAACACTTTAATTGTAGATTTGTATAAAATGAAAAATATTAGTGAAAAGACTGATTTGACAACACTAACTGCAAAAGATTATCCTATATTTGACGATTTATATCATTTGATTGAAAAGAAATTAAAAGCAGAAACTGACCAATATCTAAAAACAAACTATTTGGTGCTAAAGACTTATATCCAAAAATTTGCAACCGGTGGACGTAACTCAGACTTGTGGAATGGTCCAACAAGCCTTGTAACAGACGAAGTGTTGATTACATTTAACTTCCAAACTCTATTTGCAAGTAAGAACAATAAGCTTGCGAACGCTCAGATGTTGCTAATATTTAAGTATCTAAATAACGAAATTATTAACAACAAAAAGTTTAACGAACAATACAAAAAGACGTACGGCTTAGACATTAAGCGTCAAATCGTTGTTGCGGTCGATGAAGCGCATATGTTTATTGACCCTGATTTCCCAGTTGCACTTAACTTTATGGCAGAAATGGCAAAACGTATTCGTAAATATCAAGGTATGCAAATTGTTATTACACAGAACATTAAAGACTTCTTAGGTACACAAGAAATTCAACGTAGATCGGCGGCTATTATCAACGCCAGTCAGTACAGTTTGATATTCCAAATGGCGCCTAATGATATGAGTGACTTGTTAAAATTATATAGTTCTGCGGGTGGTATCAATAAGACTGAGCAAGAACGTATTGTAACGGCTCCACTAGGACAATGTTTCTTAATTTCTGGCCCAATTTCACGTCAGTTTGTTAAAATTATTGCACTTCCTACATGTAAACGTGTAATGGGTGAAGGCTAGTGCTCGAAGTACGCGCGTTTTAATCATTTGTATAAAGCAAATTTATACAAATCTCATTTGAGGGCGACTTCTCGCAATCTCTAATGGGGCAATAGCTTTCCCCATTTAATAATAAGAGGAATTATAATACTTGTTATGTCATTCCGACCGAGTGAAACGAGTGGAGAGAATCTCTAATGATATAGTGTCGACATTCATTCCGCAAATAAATTTGCTACAGTTGGTGTAACAAAACTTACAAACTTAAAAGAATAC
>JAZUAB010000011.1:0-22217 GCA_045637745.1 Candidatus Onthoplasma sp.
ACATGGCTACGATCCGACTTGAGGGTGGCAATACTGGCGCTGTAGTTGGCATGCTAAAAACTGACGACGTAAATACTAGCGCAATTGCAGGAATCCTTCGTACTTCTGCATATACTGATGAAAGCAAACTTATTAGCGCTAAAGGCACTCTTGGTGGCTTGGCTGGAACAGTTGAATCTGCCCTTATCCACGCTTGCTATACTAATCTATGCTTGCAAAATGTTTCAGACGGTTATACTGGCGGATTGGTTGGTGAACTTAAAGTAAATCCTGATACATACATCCGCGAAAGTTATAGCATTACCGCAATTAAGGCAGATACAGAAAAAGCTGGTAATATTGTTGGTAATATTACACTTGCTGATGATGTTAATATTTCTAATGTAAACAAAAACCTTGTCCTTGTTGGATTGTACTACGACACCAACATAAACAAAAACATTAATGGCGTTGCATCAGATGCAAACAATTTTGCAACGGCTACAAGTTATGGTATAGTTGGCAAATCAACAGCCGATATGAAAAAGAAAGCTACTTATATCTATTACATCAATTCAAGCAATAATATTATATACTGGGATAAAGTTTGGTACTTGGTAGATGGTGAATATCCTACACTTACATTTGTAAGCAAATTTGACGAAATTATAGTTGAGGGTGAAATCGAAACTCCTACTACACCTGGCGGAGATACTAACAATCCTGATATCAACAACCCAGACATTAACAATCCTGACACAAATAACCCAGATATTAGCAATCCTGACATTAACAATCCTGGAACAACTAATCCAGATGCAATCGTTATTGCAAACAAGACTGACTTCTTAAAGCACTTCCAATATATGACAAATGTTAGTGGTGATTATATCTTAACATCAGACATTGATCTTGGAGGAATGACTTGGACCCCAATTAACTTTAGCGGAACACTTAAATCTGAAGGTTCTAACAGATATGCTATTTCAAACTTTAAAATCAGCAGTTCTAGAACACATATTGGATTCTTCGCATCATTAAGTTCTGCAACAATTGATGGAATTGCTTTTAGATCTGTAACTATCAACAAAAACGAATCCAACGACACCGCGGGAATCCTTGTTGGTTATATTCGTGGCAACACCACTATTAATAATGTTGTAGTCAATGGCGCAACTATCGACGCGAATGCAACTTATGCTGGAGCAATCGCAGGATATATTGGAAATTCAGTTGTAACTATCACAAACTCTAGAGTTGGAAGTTTTGCAACAACAGGAAACGCGATAAATGTTGGCGGTATTGCTGGCTATATCGGCTCTAGCACAAATGTTAATAATGTGTCTGTTGACAACAAGTCTTCAATTGTAGGCGTTGACCGTGTTGGTGGTATTGCATCAGTAAACTATGGAAATGTAGCAAATGCTGTGTGTGCAGGCAATGTGTCGTTAATATCTTCTGCATCTAACGCAGGCTATGCTGGCGGATTGGTTGGAGTAAACTATGGCACATTTGATAATTGTACTGTTGAAGGAAATATTACAGCATCTAACCCTACTAATCCGACTCAATCAATATATTACTTCGTTGCTGGATTATGTGGATACAACTTTGGTAACTTTAACAATTGTAACGTATTTAGCACAAATATTCTTGCTGAAAACTCAATAAGCATTGTATATTTAGCAGGATTAACAGGATATAACAAAGGCAAATTAAATGGTTGTTATGTTAACGTTGAAACTATAGGCTCTGTAGACGCAACAAGTTACACTGCAGGTCTATCTGCATATAACTATGGCGGACAAATCAATGGCTGTGCTGTGTTTGCAGACTTAAACGGCTACATTGTTTCTGGCTTAGTATATATGAATGGCAACAATGGTAAAGTGGACTCTTGCCTAGCAGGTAATGGCATTGATTCAAGAGCCACATACAAAGGCGAAAAGGTATCTGGTTTGGTTTATCAAATCACAACTGGAACAATCTCCAACTCTAAGGTAATGGCAACATTAACTTGTACTGCAGACAAAGGCTGGTCAGCCGCATTTGCAACATTTATGCCATATAACGATAACAAGTACGGCACAATCACTCACTGCATTGCTGATGTATCATTTGCTGGCGCTGGCTATAAATATTTAGACATCGCTCAAGATGGCTTAATGAAAAAAGATCGCACTACTGGCACTTTAACTAATAGTGTTGTAAGCGAAGATGCTAATGTTAGTGGCGTTTTAACATCTAAACCTAGTAAGTTCTTATGGATAACATATGACTGCGGTTCTGGTTCAAATTATATTACAGCAAGTAGTTCCGCAATGAACAATATTAACACATTCTTAGATGCTTCTAAATGCAACTTTGACATCTCTTCTAGCGAAGCGTCTGATGCTAAATGGTTCATGGTTTCTGAGGGTTCACCTATCCCTATGGCAATCAATGGAATCTTTGCAAGACTTGCTGGCTAAGAATTTGTCTAAAAATATATCAATTTAAACTTCTAGTATTATGCTAGAAGTTTTTTGTTGCAATTTTTATGTGCGTGTTGCCTAGTTAAACAATATGTGTTATAATATTATTATGAAATTAAATATAATAAAGTCTTTAAATTTAAAACATTCAATAATGAACACTATTTCTATAATAAAGCAACTTGGAAATAGCGATATTTGTGTTGTTGTTCCGGACAAATTAAGTGCAACAATGGAGCAAACGCTATTTGAACGACTTGATATTGAAAGTAGTTTTAATATTAATGTTTCAACACTTAATCGCTTAAGCAAAAATATTTTAGCCGAAACAAAAGCGCAATATAGTACAATGTCTAAAATCGGCGGTATTATATTACTAAAAAAGGTGCTAAGCGAAAACAAACAATTGATTACAAGCTTTAAAAATGAAAAACATTCATATCAATATAGCAATGAAATTTACAAGACTTTGGCTCAATTAAAAGCCTGCCAATTAACAAGTGGCGAATTGATTAAGTATAAAAGCGACACTCAAACATTACAGCAAAAAATCAATGACCTTGGCACCTTGCTTGAATTGTATAACAACGCTAAATCTGGTTTGTTAGACAACTCTGACACCCTAACTCTTACTTGTATGATGTTAAATAAAAGCGAGACGGTTAAAAACACATACTATATTTTTACAGGATTTGATGATTTTACATCTCAAGGTTTAAACCTAATAGAACAATTGATGGCTTATTCTAAGGGGGTGTATGTCAACACATACTCTTCTTCAGCCTTTAACAAAAACATATATTATCAAGAGGTGCTATATCGTTTAATTGCCCTATGCAACACTATTGGCGCCAATTATGAAATTCTTGATATTCCATACAACGATGATAATTTACACTTATATTTAACCAACAATTTATTTGCATTTAACAAACTAAACTTTATCACTAATTCATCTGAAACCATTAGATTGTATCAAGGGCAAAGCACTGCTGATGAATTGGAATATATTGCGCGCGACATACGTTCCAAAATATTGAATGGTGCAAGATATCGCAATTTTGGCGTTGCAGTATATGGATTAGATTGTTGCGCAGATGTTATTAAGCGAATTTTTAATAAATATGAATTATGCACATACATTGATGTACAAAAATCTTTTTCATCAACCTGCGTTTACTCATTCTTCACAAACCTATGGAACTTGTATTTAAATAATTATGACACACTTAATTTAATTGAACTAATTAATAGTCCATTTATCGCCTTGCCCGATGCACACAAAACATATATCACACAGGCAATCTCAAGATTAAACTATCGCGGGAATTTGGCATCATTACAATGCGACAACGAAGAAATTTACATGTCAATTAAGTCGGTAAGTGAATTTTTAACAATCAATCAATTAGACGAAACCTCAATCACCGAACAAATAATTGTTTGGCACGAAAATATAATCAAACAACTTAATATGCAACAAACTATTGACCAAATCATTGCCACAATGGATGATGCATATAATCAAAAGATTTTAGCACAAGCACTTAAGTCTTCTAATCAACTATTAAATGAAATTTTACAATTTTATCCAACTTCAACATTGCAAGAGGTGGTTGATATATACGCACAAGCAGGATTGGAACTTGCAATATCTCCACTGCCATTAAGTGCAGACTGTATTCAAATTGTTGATGCAAACGAAATATTGACTAGTTTTGACAATCTGTATATAGTAAATTGTTGCGCAAACACATCGCCAAACATACTGCAAGATGTAGGCATTTTATTGGACAGAGAACTAACCGCCGTGCAATTATCACACAACATCGAGCCTACTATAGCCAGAATAAATAGACTAAATAAGTTTAAATTATTTAATAATGCTTTGATGTTTAATAAAACATTATGCGTAACTATGAGTTTATCTTCAGCAAGCGAAACCGCAAGCCTTGTTAACGAACTAAAGTCAAGAATAATGATTGCGGACAACTCTCAAAATGAAGCTAATATTGAATATATATATCCTTCAACCATTAATCATAATCAATATTCTCCTCTAAGTTTGTGGGATCTAATCGAATATGTTTATACCCACCACATTGAAATTGATGACCGCATTAATAAGATTATTAATAAAACCAATACAATATCTTCCAACGAGGCAAAAATCAATCCGTCGTCAATTAACTTTAATGAGATATCTGCCAGCGCGCTTGAAACTTATTTCCAATGTCCATTCAAGTACTTTGCTAGTTATATATTAAAATTAAAAGAACCCACTTCCAGCGATATTGAAATGCTCGATGTCGGCAACATTTTACACGAGTTGGCATACAAATACTACTTATTAAAAGATAAGTCAACTTTAGATATAAAATCATTTTGTGTAAACACAATTAAAAATATTGTAGGGCAAGATGAAAAATTGCAACAACATATCAATAATCCGATATTAATAAATTTAATTTCAGAAGCCGAGCGCTTTATTTCTCATCTAAGAGAGTTAGATAACAACAGTCAATTTAAGCCAACCTATTTTGAAAAGGTGTTTGGAGAGAACTTTTCTTTTAAAGGGCTTCCTTTAACTGATAAAGTAAATTTAAAGGGTAAAATTGACCGAATTGATATATATAATGACTACTTTAGAATCATTGACTACAAGTCGGGTAATGCGGACGCAAGTTTGTCTGAATTGTATTACGGAAAAAAACTACAATTATTCCTTTATGCCTCTGCTGTTGCTAACGCATTAAACAAACAAGTAAGCGGGACATTCTATCTGCCTATACAAAATGTTCTTGGAAAGGCTGATGATAAAGAAAACATTTATAAGTTAACTGGATTTTATACTGATAATAGTGATTTAGCAAAAGCCTATGATATAAATATCGGAACAAATTTAAAGAGTGAGTTTGTAAATATTTCACTTAAAAAAGATGGCACAATTGCCAAAAAGAGCGATAAGGTTCTAACCCCTTCCGAAATGGAAAGGCTGTTAGATTATGCTAAACAAGTTTCTGCAAATGCTATAAATGAAATCGCTAAAGGCTCGTTTGCACCATCGCCATTAAAATTTGACAATATGCATACCGCTTGCACATACTGCCCTTATCTGTCTCTATGTTCAAAGGCAACTAAAGACATTCCTTACAGAAATGTATGCAAAGTAAATAAAGATAGTTTTATAGGAGGTGAAAATGAGTAAACAATTTGATCCACAACAACAGCAAGTACTAGATAATGCCAGCCAGCATCAACTTGTTAGCGCCAGTGCCGGCAGTGGAAAAACTACTGTTATGATACAAAAAATTACAGACTTATTATTAAGCCGTCAAGTTTCGCCTGATGAACTGCTGGTTGTGACATTTACCAATCTAGCCTCAATTGAAATGCGCGAAAGATTGTCATCCAATCTAACTCAAGCGCTTGTTAAAGCAATAACCGATGAACAAAAAGGCGAAATTCAAAATATTTTAGACGGCATTCAAACTGCATCTGTTGACACTATCGACGGCTTTTGTTCAAAAATGCTTAAAAAGTACTTTTATCAAGCCAATCTTGAGCCTGAAATAAAAATAATATCTTCATTTGGTCAAGAATATTACATTAACAAAGCAATGGATATGGCTATTAAACAATTTGGTGTTGATAATGAAGATGAATTAATTGTGCTTTGTGACATATTTGAAAAGAAATCTCGAAGTTTAGAAACATTAAAACAGTGCTTGCTTACAGCATTTAACTACTGCGTTTGTCAAAAAGACTATGATAGTTTTTTAGCCAATACAATAAAACAATATCAAGACTTTAATTCAACATCTATACAATATCTAAACAAATATATTTGCGATACTATTACTCAACATATATATAATGTTTTACGCGTTTTGCCAAACTTTACTGATTATCCTAAATTGCATAAAATGGTTGACGTATATTGCTCTCACCTATTGCAAATAAATGTTGAGAATTCAATTGTTGAGAATTCGCTTGTTTTGAAAAATGCACCAATATGCAGTTTTTCCAACACAGAGCGCATCCAAAAAGGCGAATTTGATTATGAATATCTAAAATTTAATATTGATATTGTAAGAAATTTAATTGCAGATACACAATTTTTAAATAATTTGCAAAATAAGTCGTTAGACACAATAGCCATACATCTTAACAGTTTTGTCAGTCTTTTACGCTTGTTCATCCAATCATATGACAAGTTAAAAACCGATAATGGCGTAATGGATTTTGGCGACCTTGAACGAAAAATGTTAGAATTGTTGCAAAATCCACAAATTTTACAAGATATTCATACTGCATATAAATATATATTTGTTGACGAATATCAAGATATAAATACAATGCAAGACGAGTTGATTAATGCTTTATTGTCCTCGTCAGCAAACTTGTTTTTGGTTGGAGATGTTAAACAAAGTATTTATGGATTCAGACAATCCACACCAGAATTGTTTATTAATACTTATAAAAATTATAAGCAAGACAGTAATTCTGGAACCGCATTTGATATGAATATTAATTTTAGGTCTGCGCCACAAATTTTAAAATTTAACAATGAGATATTTTCACATCTTATGACTGAAAAGGACGCAGATATTGACTATGCCTCTACCAGTCAATTCGAAGCAAAGCGAACAGACTTTCCTGCTTCTAGTGCGGTAGAAATTGAAATTGCTAATACTGATATTGAACAAGAAACAACCTACGCCAGCGGAATGTATAGCGTAATCAACCACATCAACCCGCTACAAACATTAAGTGCGGAACAAATAGAAATTCAAATTATTGTAAACAAAATCAAATCGCTGGTTGGAACAGAATTTTATGACTCCAATTTAAAACAAAGTCGCCAACTTGAATTTAAAGATATTGCAATACTCACCCGCAGTATAAGTAACGATAAAGTTCAAAACCTTGCGAATGTGTTGAGTTCGAATAATATACCAATCAATATCAGTAAGCGTTCAAATATGAAAGATTGTGAGGCGCTGGTTAAAATATTGTCAATTTTACGCGTGCTAAGTCGTACGGCAAGTGACATTGACTACACTTATTTATTCACATCTCAACTGGTAAATGTTAGATATGAAGAATTATTATCAATTTATACAGACAAAACTTTATCTTTATATGACAATTTGCAAATATATATTTCCAACAACAATAATGATTTATCTACCAAAATTAAATATGGGTTTAATTTGTGTGAAGAACTTAGAATCGCAGGTTCGGCTCTAAATGTTGTTGAACTGATTGACATTATACTAAATAAATATCATTTAAGGCAACATATTTTAGTTAGCGACAAGGGTTATGAACAATTAAATTTATTAGATGAATTCTTAAGTTCTCTATCTTCTGAAGAAAAAAATCTGTCAATACCAAAATTTATTGATTTATTGCAAAAAAATTTAAATACAAGCAAAGAACTTGTCGCTCGCGATAGTTTAAACAGCGTGACAATCCAAACCATCCATGCTAGTAAGGGCTTGGAATACCCGGTTGTAATATTATTTAATAGTTCTCAGCAATTTAAATATATTACCGACCATAATGACCTTAACTTCGACACTGAATTAGGCATAGGTATGCAATATTATGATTTGAACTTGCGTAAAAGATACGAATCACCCACCCGTTATGCAATAAAATTAAAAAATCGTGAGAAATCATATAAAGAAGAATTGCGCCTATTGTATGTTGCTACCACTAGAGCTAAAAACAAGTTAATTATAAGCGGATGTTGTAGCGAAGACAAATTAAAAGGCAACACTTTAAGTAAAGACAATTATTTAAGTTTAATTCTATCTACTTACTACAACAAAATAAACACCAATCCGTTGCTTGAAAAATATGAGTTTGCCAATTGTAACATTAATATAAATATATCTGCCGAACAGGAAATTATTCCCAACAACGCCGTTAAACCAACCATTAACGATAAAGCGCTTAGCAATTTATATTACGAATATCCTTATATGGCAGAGACGAATATTTCAATCAAAAATAACGTAACCGCTCTATCGCGTACGTTAAATGAAGAATATAATATTGTGCCAATAAAATTAAATTTAAAAGAAAATTTACAAGCCACATCTGATGATTTGGCTCAAATTGGCACGGCATATCATAACGAACTATCTTCAATAAATTATAATCTAGAATTTGACTATGCTCCAAATAATAATGTCGTTGATGCCAATTTAATTAAAACTGCATATGATAAAATTTCAGTTCTTGCAAAAGGTTGTATCAAACAGTATAGCGAAAAACAATTTATGATGTATGTGCCTTATAACGAAATTTATACTGACAGTCTTGTTAAAACCAAAGTTCTTGTCCAGGGTGTTGTTGATTTGATTTTAGAGTTTAATAACCATATCATTTTAATCGACTATAAATATTCAAATTCTTCTATACACAACTTAACTAAAAAATATTCAACTCAAATAATGCTATATAAGATGGCTATCGAAAAGGCATTTAAAAAGCCTGTGTCAGCATCATATATTTATAGCATCAAATCTGGCGAACTAGCACAGCCAAACTAAAATATTCTACAATATTTGCTACAGGCAATTAGAATTTAACTGATTAAACAAATTTTTTTGGACATATAATTATGTTATGAAAAAAATTATTGTTGTAATCGTTTTATCATTACTATTTGCTTGTAGCATTTTTGTTAAGCCCAAGGAATTTAGTTTAAAAACATATTTTAATTCAGGAATATTATATACATATACTTCTCGCCCAATTAATGAAACTTCAATCGAATTAGTTGGAAATTATATGAGTTTAAGCCGTCGTGGTGCTAACAAAAATGATATAGTTGGTGAGTGTCTGTATTTTGAAAACTTAGAGGTCGGCTCGGCAATTAAAATTTTAAAAGCAAAAGTTAAGTTTACTGAATATATTGATAATCAAAAGTTGACAATTATTTATGCATATTCAAGTCTAATACCAAAATATAAGACAGTAAATAATAATAAAATAAACCTACAAATATCTTCTTGCTCTGAATATAGCGTGATTGGCTGGCCAGTTATATATGGGAGTTTTTAAAAATTAATTTTGTAATAATTTTTTAAATTATATGTTTAACTTTTATTAAAGTGGATAATATCTTGTCAGGGAGATGAGAATATGTCAAAATTTAACGAAGATATTACAATGGACAAATCACGTAGAAACACAATAAGAACTATAGTATACGCATCACTAGTAGCATTTACAATAATCCTTTGCGCAACAATAATAGCTGTAAATGCAAATAATAAACCAAAGACACCTACAAGCGCCTCTATTGCAGTGCAAACAAAACCAATTACTTATGTTGCTCCAATGGAAAATGCTAGCGTGGTTAAAGACTTTTCAAACAAAGAATTGCAGTACAACAACACTTTAAAACAATGGGAAATCCATAAATCATTAGATATTGCGTCTGATACGAGTTTAAATGTATTTGCAATTACCGACGGCACAGTAACCAACACTTATAACAACTACCTTGAAGGTGGCGTTATTGAAATTACTCACGAAAATGGAATTAAGTCAGTATACAAATCTTTAGAAAACATTTCAGTAAAAGTTGGCGACTATGTTCGTCAAGGTGATGTAATTGCATCGGTATCAACATCTATGGCCAGAGAAGCAAACACTGGCGCACACCTACACTTTGAAATGTATGAAAACGAGGTTGCAATCAACCCTAACAACTATATTGACTTTTCAAAAAAATAACATAAAAAATTCCTATTATAAAATAGGAATTTTTTTTATTAATCCTCTGGTGTGGCAACAGGATTATAAGTGTTTAACCATTCAGCCGGAGCGGTTGTCCAAACTGCACGCGCAGCATTATTAGCTTCTTGAATTGCCTCAACTGACACATCAATATTAAAAGTCTTGTTCGCATCAACATTTGTTAAGCTGGTAGGAATTGTTACCGCTGTAACGAAGTCAATTGAATCGTTGGCACTAGCTACTCCGTTATAGTAATAATAGCCGTCATCACCTTCAACCCAAGTGTCAACTGTTGTCGCTTGAACATTAGCAGTTGCCCCATCTGTATTGCTTATTGTCAATTTGGCTCTTAACAATGCATCAGATGTATCTGCAGGAATACTTACGCCAATAACTTGGTCATAAACGTGACCTGGCAATGCATCTTCACTAAAAGTTAAAGATGTAACGGATGATCCACCTTGCGTAATATTGATATTAACAGGATCTCCTAATGTTACATTACCAACAGCACCTGCATCTGCGGTAAAGTATGCCAAAGTTACCCCAACTGCAATACTTGCCACCAACATAATTGATAGTGCAATAATTGCTATTGTAGAGCCTTTAATACGCTTTTTTGTTCTTACATCACTCATATCTATCTCCTTTAGATAGTGTTATTATGTGAAGAACAAAAATCTTTATTCATATTAATATTTAATTTTAGATTTTTTCAATTTTCTTCTTCCGTATGCATAATCGTATACGATAATTCCAAGCCCACCAATCAAATAACTATAATATGTTATAACGCGCCATAAAATCAATGCCCAAAATAATACACCCGCGTCAAACAATGATGCAAATATGGTTGAAAAGGCTAATTCTGCAATCCCACTGCCACCTGGCAAAGGTATGGAGTGACAAGCCAATTCAATAATAACCGAAATTGATAATAGGTCAAAATACATATTTATATCCATTCCATTAAATGCACTGTAAATAAAGAATAACACGCTAAATTCAATTACATATTCCAACAACGACATAAACATAAATGATGATGACATCTTCTTAGATTTAAAGAATTTTTGCATTTTGCGCTGAAATACTAATGTTGGACGCATAATTTTTAAATACAGCGCGGTTGGATTTTTTACTATTCTTATTTTTGTCAACAATTTTATAATTGAGGCTATTATTTTGTGACCAAGTTTTTTATTTAAACACATCAAAATCACAAACGTTAAAAATAATGCCAAGAATGCAAAACTAATAAATGCAAGAACAATGACAATGTTTACCAAATCGCCTTGAGCCATTAATAATTTATTAAACTTGAATGTTGCCATCATCACCAAAGCAAGTAATCCATATATAAGTTTGTTTGAAACATAACTACAACTCACCATTGTAAGTGAATTTGAAGGTTTTACTCCGTATTTGCTGAAATAATAAACTTGAAATGGTTGCCCGCCTATACCAAAAGGCGTAAGCTTGGTGTAATATTTGCTAATCATTTGAGTTTTAAAACACAATATTGGTCTATATCGTTTTTGCAACTTCTTATGATAAATGTCTAACTTTAAACTAGACACTATATTTGCAAGAACAAAACACAATATTGCAAATAATATAAACTTGCCTTCAAAGTCCGTTTTGAACAGTTCTGTTAAAGATGTAATTCCCTGTTCAGAATTTAATTGGATTGCCAAAACGATTGTTATTACAAATATATTTACAAGAAAAAATATTAAAGGCCAGATTTTTCGCTTCTCTTTAGGTTGCTTTTTAGCTAATCTCTTATTAGCACTATAGTAAAAAACAGCCACATCGTATGAGTTGTCGTGGCTTGCTTTATGTATTGTCCCGTTAAATTTTTTCTTAATCATCTTTTTTATTATAGCAAAAATAATTATTATACGCAATAGGTATTGTTAATTTTTTTATATTAAAAAAGCGCTCAGTTAAGAACGCTTTTGTTATTATATTTTTGTAGATGCTTTAATCTTTGTTTCATATAGCTTAACATCATATTCGCCATATAATGAATCAATTAAAATTGTTTCAAAATCCGAATATTTAGTATTGCTTGTAAACATTCCATCTGTACCCTCAGGATATACTAAATCAAATATTCTATCTAAATATGTTTCGCCTGTGGCCTTATTTAATACTTCAGCATCTAAATCTTCAACTGTTAAAGAGTCGATATCTTGAATACTAAATTGATTTACTACTGGAGCAACGTAATACAATAAATGTACACCATAATTAGTTAAAATATATTCATTGTGCTTGGTAAATCTTTGATTGTTTTGCATTAAGCGGATTGCTTCTTTGGTAAAGTTAGTTACCATTGTGCTATATGCCCCTGTTAATTCAGAGCCTTTCACTTCATATTTATTAGTGTCATATCCAATAACATATGGCATATCAGCTGTCAATGTTGCGTTGTCAGTTGAATATCTGAACATAAAGTTGATAAATGAATTCAAATCACTTACAGTTGCATTATACTCGTTTAACACATCCCCGATTAACACTTTATCTTCTAGGGTTGTGCCTTCTTCAGATATCACTTCGCCTGTTTCATCATCACGGATTTCAGTCAAAGTTCTTTGAGCACACATAATTTGATTAACAAGTTCCATTTGAGCATTTTTATAAGCTTGCGCATCTGTACCAAACCAATCTTGTCTATATTCCTTCAAATAATCTAATTCAGCTTGAACATAATCATCAAATGGTAGTAACACGTGTAGGAAATAGCCAAATTCAGCATCGCCATTAGGAGCATAATATATTAATTCAGCATTGCTTGTTCCTGTTGATGTAATCTTTTCATAGTATGCTTCTGCATCATTTGCATATCTAGCATAATCTCTTTTATATAATGCTGTAAATGCATTAATAATACTTGAGTTAGATAACACTTCTTCTTGCATATATACGTTTTGAACTTTTGTTATATATGCATTTTCTAATTCAGACTCATAAGTTCTTTCAACAAATCTAAACAATAAATCTTGTTGTCTTGTTGAAAGGCGCTTGCCGTTTTCACGTAAATAATACTCGTAATTAATCAAGTTGTTGCAAGATAGTTCAATAGCCTTATCGCACACTTTCTTGTAGGTAACAGCATCCTCATTGTCTGGATTGCTGTAAAACTCAGTCTTGAATTGATCAAGCAATGCATTTACAATTTCAGTTTGAGTATAGCCAGCAAAGTTAGTTACATACTTGCTATCAATTGATGATTCAATCAAATCTTCGTCTTTATACAAGTTGGTGTCAATAAATTTGATTTGTCCATCTTCAATCTTCACACGCTTTTCATAATCATATTCGCCACGCTTGAAACTTTCCTTTGTTTCAGGGTCTGTAACATTTGCTTCCTTTGCTGGTAGATTGTAAATTTTTCTAGCCGTGTCTTTATTTGTTTCAAAACTTTCTAATACGCTATCTAAAGTATCGCGGAATAGATTTTTAAGTTCGTATTGATTTAAAGCATATTTAGTCCCGCTATCTTTAGCATACTTAACCACTAGCTTGCGTTGAACTAGCGTGTCCATTGTTTTTGATATAGCCTCACTTTCAGATTGACCCATTTGAGTAACATAGTTGGTATAACCATAATTGTTGTACGCATTAACAAGGTCGAATCTGGTAATATTTTCACCACCCACCTTAGCCACAACTTCATTGTAATATTTAACTTTATCAATGCTAAAAGTGGAACATCCGGTAAGCAGAACCATTAACATTATTATCAAAGTCATAAACACTGTAGTAAACTTTTTCATTTATTGCTCCTTAATACAAGTAATTTTGTCACTTTATTATATAGTATATTGCAAAAAATTGCAACCATTTTGACTATATTTGCTCACATTTTGAGGCTAAATATGCAATTATATAACCTTGAGCCGTTTCAGGCGAAAATTCACTAGCATTTAATTTAATTGTTGGCAATGCATTCTTTTTTAAACTAAATTTATTAAATTTAATTAAATCTTTTAATAAAGTGTCTATATTTATTCCTTCTTGATAGAACTCTATAAACATATTTTGCTTATCTATTACAATATGCTTTACATTATTTTTTTCAGCCAAAGCCTTAATTAATGCCACATTTGTAAGTTGCATAACCTCTTTTGGAAGACGATTATAGGTTGATTTTAATGTTGAAATAACGTCTTTTTGTGATTGCACATCCACAATATTAGATATTTTAGAATAAATTTGTAATTTTTCCGCCTCATCACTCACAAAGTCGTTTGGAATTCTAGCGCTTATAGCAATATCTAATTTAATCTCACGATTAGCTTGAACTTTTTGCCCCATTAAGCGTTTGGTGGTTTCTTCCAATAACTTAACATACATATCATAGCCTACTTTTACCATATGACCATGCTGAGATTTTCCTAATAATTCCCCTGCGCCTCTTAACTGAAGGTCGCGCATTGCAATCTTAAATCCACTGCCCAATTCGGTATTTTCTGCTAAAGCCTCTAACCGTTCTGTCGACTCTATTGTAAGAGTTTTGCCTGCTGGGTATGTGAAATATGCATATGCCTGCTTATTACTTCTTCCCACACGTCCGCGTAATTGATACATTTGTGATAGTCCTAGATTTTGACTATCAATAACTATCAAAGTGTTTGCATCAGGTAAATCTACACCATTTTCAATTAATGTTGTAGACACAAACACATTGGTTTCTTTATCATATAAGCGTTTTACCGCGTTCTCTAGCGCCATTCGTGTCATTTGTCCGTGCGCAACATCTACTGAAGCCTGTGGTATTAACTCCTGTTTTAATGTTGATGCCAAATGATATATTTTTTCCACATCATTATATACAACCAACACTTGCCCACCACGCTCAATTTCGCTGTTGATGGCTTGAGTAACCACATTAATATCGTATGGCACAACATAAGTTTTAACTGGAAGCCTGTTTTGAGGCGGAGTGTTGATAATACTAATATCTCTCAACGTTAATAGAGCCATATTTAATGTGCGTGGAATTGGTGTTGCCGACATTGTTATTACGCCAACATTATTTTTAATATTTTTAAGTTTTTCTTTGGCTTTTACGCCAAAACGCTGTTCTTCATCAAGTATCAGCAAGCCTAAATCTTTAAAATCTACTCCATCCGCCACCAGACTGTGAGTGCCACAAACAATGTCTATTTTACCTTCTTTTAAGCGATTGATAATGTCTGCTTTTTCCTTAGGGGTTTTAAACCTATTTAACATTTCAATACGCACGCTAAAGTCTTTAAAGCGTTTGCTAAATGTCATATAATGTTGCAATGAAAGGATTGTAGTCGGAGCCAAAACCGCAACTTGCTTACCCTCAACCACAGCTCTAAAAGCCGCACGCATAGCGACTTCCGTTTTACCATAGCCTACATCACCACAAATCAGCCTATCCATAACCTTTCCGCTTGTCATATCATTTTTAATGTCCTGTATTGCTTGTGCTTGATCAACAGTTTCCGTGTGTTCAAATGCATTATCGAATTCAGTACACAAATAATTGTCTTCACTATACTTATATCCCCTACTGTTTTGGCGCTTAGAATATAATATCAGTAGTTCCTTTGCCATATCTTCAATCGCTGTTTGAGTTTTAGCCTTGTTTACAGCAAATTCCTTGCCGCCCAATCTATTCAAATGAACTTCAGCCCCGCCATTCATATATAGTGACAATGAGTTAGTATCTTCAGTTGGAACATATAGCACATCGTTGTTTTTATACAATACCTTAAAGAAGTCCTTATCCGCACCCATAACCTTTAATGTAACTACACCTTCGCACTTGCCTATTCCGTGCACTTCATGAACAACATATTCGTTGGCTTTAGGCAAAAATTTTATTTTAGATTTAGACGAGGATGCAATTTTTTTCTTATGGGCAAAGTTACTACTACCTATATACCATACTTCTTCATCGCTAAAACACACATTGTACGGCAACTTATTCTCAGTTAATATAATTCCATAGTCTTTTAAATTTGTGGATACTCCAACCCCATTTGAAATTAATAAATTTTTAATAGAATTGAACGTATAGTTATTGTCCAAACACAAATGTATTTGTTTGTTTCTTACACTAGCTAGTTCATATTTTATCAATTCTGTCTTATATAAATAACTTGATAGGTTTTTTGTAGGCAAATCCAACATATTTTTACTTTTAATATTACCTAAACTATCAAATACAATTGCATTGTTAGGTATATCAAATTCACTCAATATGGTTAACTTGGATTTAATGTCTTCATTGACAAACACTCCATCCAACCACTTATTTATTTCTCCAGCGTATTGCTCTAATTGAGTTTTAACGTGAAGTGGATTACTGATAACCAATCTCGCATTTGGCATATAGTCAAATATGGTGTCGAACTGATGGTCAAAAAGAGTTAGATATTCATTAGATATATTTTTATTTAATTCAAATTGTGATAAAAGTTCATATAGTTTATTCTCTTTAGTAGTTTCGGCTAGTTTTGACAGTTGTTTAATATAGTTTGATGCCATTTCGTCAGTCAAAAACACATCTTTCATTGGGCATATATCAACTTCTTCAAGTTTTGATATTGTCACTACATTTATAGGATCAAAAAATATTATATTTTCAATCAAATCATCAAACAAGTTAATTCTAATAGGATTTTTATGATTTGGTGCAAAAATATCTAAAACTTCGCCCCTCCAGGCAAAATCTCCTACTTGTTGAACCGTGTCAACCCTGCTATAGCCTGCCACCATTAAATTGTTGATAACATCTTGAATATTTATAGTTTTGTCTGCTTTAAATGTAAAAATATGTTTGTTAAATTCGGACGCTTTTCCACATTTACGCCTAATAATTTGTGGAGTAATCACTACTACGTCTAATTGACCGGTAGTCATTAAATGCATAGTGGTAAGTAATTTAATTTTATTATCTTGGCTTTGATATCTGCTGATAATATAAGGATTGTCAATGTCATCAATAATTGCGACACGCTTATCTAAAGCATGCAACTGCTGATATGCCTTATATGCAGTTTCGCTATCACCGACCAACAAAAAAGCAGGCGAGCTTAGTTTTGAAACCAGAAACGCTTGCTCGCCAATCTTAGTGCCTGTTACACACAAATTATCTAAATTGCTTGCTTGCAAAAATTTATCTATACTTTTCATCATATACCTTATAAAACAATCATTCTATTTAGCAATAAATTCAAAAATTTTGTCAATCGCTTGCTTGAATGCCCCATCCATAATGTCTTTACTCATTGCATCTACTTGAGATAGAACGTAATCTTTCAAGTCCATATTGTCTGGACGCCCAATACCAATTCGCAATCTAGGGGTTTCGCCAACTTTGGCAATAATGTCTCGCATACCATTATGCGTGCCCGCACTACCCTTTTCGCGATATCTAATTGTTCCCTTAGGCAAATCAATATCATCCACCAAAATTAAAATGTCATCGTTGGATACTTTAAAGTATTTCTTTAATTCTTGAACACTATCTCCACTCAAATTCATATATGTAATAGGCTTGGCCAACACATAATCTGGAGTTTTGCATATTTTTGCTTTACATTTATTTTTATTAATTTCCAGTTTGTTTAATTTGGCAAACTTATCTATCAACATATAACCTATGTTGTGATATGTTTTTGCATATATACCATCTGGATTTCCTAAACCTACTATTATCTTCATATTATCTCCAGTGTTATTGTAACATAAATTTATAAAAAAATAAATAGTTATTTCAAATTTAAATGTTTATTTTTATACTTTTAGAAAACAATTTTTAAAATATTTATTTGCCAACGCTTAAATAATTTAGTATAATGATAATATGAAAAACAAACAATTAACAATTTTTGATGCAGGTGTAGCATTTGTACTTGCCTTTATATTAGCCCAATTTACATCAGCAATAGGCATTTCTGTAACACAATTTATTTTAGAATTATGCGGTCAGACTAAATCTCAGGCAACCGCCTTTTTTGACACACCAATAGGTTATCTACTTCAAGCATTATATATGAACGTGGCTTTTGTTATCGTGTTTATATTGTACTACAAACGAATTAAAAAACAAGACATAATCGCCAAACCTAATGAAAATACAGTAAAATATGTTATAAAATGCGTTATACTTGGTGTCGCCACACTGTTCTTGCTTTCTGGAGTGTTGAACTATTTTCAATTGTTGGTTGAAAAATTAGGTTTTACATCCTCAGAATTGCCTTATAAGTTAAATACTCCAACAAATTATATGATATCGCTTATTTCATTAGCCGTAATACCGGCTGTATGTGAAGAACTTATATTTAGAGGAGTTATTGTAAATTCATTAAAACACAAAGGACATTTGTTTGCAATCATATTTAGTTCTATTATGTTTTCTCTTTTCCACTTTTCGCCATCACAATTGATTTATCCTATTTGCTTTGGCTTAATATTGGCAATAGTATACTTGCGCACTAATAATATTCTTTTCCCAATATTGTTACATTTTATAAATAATGCGCTAACCCTTAGCATACAATATTTTAGCGGAAGTTCGGGTTCAACATTTACTCATTCAACTTTTACATTAATTTATGCCATTATCACTTTAATTATTTGGATTGGGTTGATTATTCATTTGTTTAAAGATTGGAAACAATATTCAACATCACAAAATTCTACATTAACACAAGAAGAAAATTCTTCTCAAAGCGATAAAACAAACAACTTAGTGTTTTACGGCAGTCTTAGCACTATGATATGTGTTTATATTTTGCTACTATTTTTATAGTTGTTATAATATTAGGAAATCAATTATTATATGCAAAACAAAAAAATCTTTACAATCAATTTAATATACTATATTTGTATGCTTTCTATAGCATTGATTTTTATATTAGGCTATTTCGGAATTATAACCGGTGGATTTATCTCAACATTGCTAATTCAAGCGGTTGTAATGTTTGCTTTCCCCATAATTCTATATTCACTATTCATTAGCAAAAATATTAAACAAACATTTAGCGACTTTGGATTTAAGAAAATTAGTATAACAGTTTTAATGTGTTCTATTGGTCTTGGTTTTGTATTGTTTTTTATCAATAATTATGTTGCCGATATATTTTATGCAATATTGACAATACTAGGTTACGATAGTTCAATTAATGTAAGTCTTAGTGTTGGAACCGATATTGGTATTGAATTTTTATTAACTGCTATCTTCCCTGGGATATGCGAAGAAGTGCTACATCGCGGGTTGGTGCTTAAAGGAAGTTCAAAACAAGGTTATGCTAGATACGGATTGTTATTTTCATCAATACTATTTGGCTTAATGCATTTGAATATTCAACAATTCTTCTATGCTATGATTTTAGGTTGTTTAATTGGTATTGTTGCCCTTGTTGCTGATAGTATATATCCTGCTATGATTATACATTTTATGAATAATGCTCTAAGTATCTATTTTGTGTATGGCGTAAAATACGATTGGCCTTTTGCTGAATTTAAAGCGACTATTGAAAGTGCAATATTTTCTAACAATTTAATTATAACAATAGCTATAATCAGTGGAATAATTATAATATTATTAAGTATGTATCGCGCACTTCTGCAAGCAATCGCCAATGATAAACATAAGCGTATGGCATTACAATTAGCCAAAGATTTGAAAATGGAAGATATGTCCTATACTGATATGCAAGCCAAATTAGACGAAATTGGCGTTGTTTTAGACCAAAGCTCGCCTAAAAACGCATTTGAAATAAAAAATAGTGCCAACAACTTAACTTTTGTTGACAATATCTTCCTTTATTCCAGTATTGTATTAGGTGCACTAATTACAATATGTTCATTTATTTGGGGAATATTGTAATCAACTTTTAAATCTTCTATAGATATTAGCAATTCTAGGCTGGTTATCGGCCTTTTTTTGTATATTAATTTGATTTTGATATTCAATTGCCAAATTCAATGCGGTTAATGGCACATCTTTATTCTGTGCAAATATTTCAGGCAAATTCTCTTCACCTACTGGATGTTCAAGGCTTTCATCTCCAATTTCAATCGTGTATGCAGGAATATTTAAATATCTAATGCACCAATCCTTATACCCTCCCGAACTGTCTTCAGTAAATAATAATGGATAGCCTGTAACTGCTGATAGTTGTTCACCAATAGCACGGTCGCGCTCAACATTTTGTTCGCTTTCGCCTGTAAAGCCGTAATATATTACTTCGCCTTTTGAATGGTATGATATAGTCAGACTAGGTCTCACCTGCCTGGTAAAATTGATTAAACTGATAACTTCCCTTTCACTTTCAGGGTAAAATCCTATAAAATTTTCAGTATTAGGACATCTTACATTTTGTCCACCCGTTCCCCAATCGGCATCAAAATTTGTATTTAAGTCAACCAGATTAACATTGGCCTTATATTGCGAGAAATCAAAGCCTCCATTAGCCAAGGATAAATATTGTTTTGTGATATCGCAAGGCACACTATCAATCCCGTCTAACACAATTTCAGCACCATCTGGATTTGTCAAAAACACAAAATATATTCCGCCATTTTTCACCGCATCTGTTGTATATAAATATCTAGCCTGTTCTATCATTAATAAGGTAGAAATATATTCTCGTGCGTGTATTCCACCTTGAATCAAAATTTGTACACCATCATAACTTCCAATATGCGTGGCCAAAATATTTTTACCTAGCACACTTTTGCCAGCATTAAAAAGTTCTAGTCCTTCTTCTTGCAAATCTACAATCCGTTGCAATAATTCTTGAAATGTCATATTCACCTCTTGTTGTATATATGACAAAACCGATTTTTTAGTTCTGCATCGGCGTTGCGCATTAAAAAACACACCAATCATTGATGTGTTTTATCTTTATTTATTTAAATTGCTTTCCGCTTCAACATTAATAGCCATTTTCTTGATTTCATCATATTTTTTTAATTCTTCTTGAGATTGAGTCTTCAAATGCTCTAGTTGTGCATGCAATTCCTTTTTCTTGTCAAAATAATCATTTCTTACTCTGGTTATTTGGTAATCACACCACTTTGAAATCATTGATGCATATTCCTTGCCACGAGTTTGTAATAAATATTTAACCCAATCTGAAGACCAATCTTGATCCACAAACTCAGTATCTGAAAACAATGATCTACCTTTAGTTACAAATCTAACCGCATTAAACTCACAGTCTAAATATTTTGTTCCTTTTGTGGTTACAACTTGCAGGCACGCACTTACAAAATCATGAGTTTTATTAAAATCATCTTCAGTAGCAAGCTTGTCTCCTATCAAACCATCCCACCAACATCCTTTAGTTAGTAAAAATCCTTTAACATCTTCTGGTTTTACTTTAAACATATCACCCTCCTATATTCATCCTTAATATATCACACTTTATTTGACTTTTCAAGATGGTTTATAAAAATTTTTAATAAAAAATATCAATTTTATAAAATTTTATGTTATAATACAATAAATTGAGGTCGTGTATGAATTTTATGGAAGAAGCTATTAATCAAGCTAAAAAAGCATATCAAAAAAATGAAGTACCAATAGGCGCGGTGATTGTTAAAGATGGCAAAATAATTGCCAAGGCCTACAATAACCGTGAACACACACAACAAGCCATAAACCACGCCGAAATAATAGCGATTAAAAAGGCGTGTAAAAAATTAAAAAGTTGGCGCCTTAACGATTGCGATATGTATGTAACCCTTGAACCTTGCAGTATGTGTGCTGGAGCAATACTAAATGCCAGAATCAATAGCGTGCATATTGCCTGCTTGGACGAAACCCACGGTGCGGTGATTAGCAAGTATAATATATTAAGTGATGGAACATTATATCATAAAACAGAAGTTGTTGTTGGTGAATATGAAAAACAGGCAAAAGATTTAATGCAATTATTTTTTAAAAAATTAAGAAATAATAAAAAATAATTAATTTAAAATAAAATATTAAATGTTTTA
>JAZUAB010000012.1:0-31493 GCA_045637745.1 Candidatus Onthoplasma sp.
TACAAATTTTGTCAATTTATGAGTTAGTTGTGAAATGTACTAAACATTTTATGATTATATTAAATTACAACTTTTTAATATAAATAGTTGAAAAGTTAAGTTTTTTATATTATAATATAAATATTATGAGTATATATGATGGTAAAAAATTTAATATTGTAACATATGGTTGCCAGATGAATGTGCACGATAGCGAAAAGATTGCGGGTATGTTGCAAGATTTAGGAATGGAATTGATTGACAAGCCAGAAAAAGCAGATGTCGTTGTATTCAACACCTGTTGTATTCGTGAGGGGGCTGAAGATAGAGCATTTTCCAATATTTCAGCATTAAAGAAATATAAGGCTAAAAATCCTGATATGGTATTAGTTGTATGTGGCTGTATGCCTCAACAAAAGCAAGGCAAATATGATTTTAAAAAGAAATTGCCTTTTGTTGATATTGTTATTGGAACGCACAATGTTAATATGTTAAGTGCGTATTTGCAACAACTTGCCGATACACGCAAGCGTATTATTGAGATTGTGGATGAGCCTATTAGTTTGACTGAGCCTAAAAATGCCGTGCGTGATGACAAAATTAATGCATATGTTAATATTATTTATGGTTGCAATAAGTTTTGTACTTATTGTATTGTTCCGCACGTGCGTGGCAGGGAACGTAGTCGCCCTTATGTTGAAATTGAGGAAGAGGTAAAAGAACTAATTGACAAAGGATATCGCTATATTACATTGCTAGGTCAAAATGTTAATTCATACGGTAAGGATTTAGATGGAGAAATGGACTTTGCTACACTATTAACCAATTTAGCAAATTTAGATGGCGAATTCAAGCTTAAATTTATGACATCACACCCTATAGATTTTAACAAAGATGTTATTAAGGCCATGAAACATCCAAAGGTTGCTAAAGCGTTGCATCTTCCTGTACAATCTGGTAATGATGAGATATTATTTAAGATGAACAGACATTATAATATTAAGCATTACTATAAATTAATCAAGGCATCTAAGCGTATAATCAAAAATATTGCTCTTAGCACAGATATTATAGTTGGTTTCCCTGGTGAAAGTGAAAAGGCATTTGAAGACACAGTTAAATTGCTTAAAAAGGTAAAATATGACCAAGTATTTGCATTTATGTATTCAATCCGCACAGGAACACCAGCCAGCCTATTAACCAATCAAATTGATGAAAAAATCAAAAGTAGACGCCTAAACAAATTGTTGCGTGAGCAAAAGTTTATATCTAAAAAGATGCTTAATGCGTGCGTAGGCAAAACATATAATTGCCTAATAGCAGTGCAAAATGGCGTCACAATAGGCATAACCGATGGGGGACGCGAGATATATCTTCCTAACGATAGTTGTGCCCTTGAAAATCATTTTGTTGATGTAAAAGTTGAGGGGATTCGTAATCATAAGTTATCAGGAGTTATTAAATGTCACTAACACCAATGATGCAACGTTATGTTGAAATGAAAGAGAATTATAAAGATACAATCCTATTTTATAGACTTGGTGATTTCTATGAAATGTTTTTTGACGATGCCGAGTTGGTTAGTCGTGAGTTAGGCATTACATTAACAGGCAAGGATTGCGGATTAGAAAAGCGCGCTCCAATGTGTGGAGTGCCTTTTCATGCATATGAAAACTATGCCGCAAAATTAGTGGCCAAGGGCTACAAGGTTGCAATATGCGAACAAGTAATTCTTGATAATGGCAGTATGGACCGTGAAGTTGTGCGTATTATAACACCCGGAACAGTTATTGACTCATCAATGGTGGAAGAACGCGCAAACTCCTACATAATGAGTATATATCAATCCAACGACACAATATCTTTTGCTTATGCAGACATTTCAACTGGCGAATTTAGTGTTGGAAAAACTGATAAAAACGAATTAACATACATAAATGACCAAATTGTGTGCATTAATCCAGCTGAGATTATTTGTAATAATCAAATGTACATTAATCACGAAAAATTACCAGCAGTGATAAAAGGCTCTTGTTCTAGATTTAATCAATATTATGAGTGGGCATATGACTTAGATGGCGCCACTAATGAAATACTTAAGCATTACAAACTTAATGGTCTTACAGGATATGATTTTGATGATAAAGATTTTGTTAAAGCAATTGGCAGTTTATTGGCATATTTAAAAGAGACTCAAAAACGTGATTTACAGCACTTAGTGTTGCCTAAAGTTATATATGATGAGCAATATATGTATCTTGATGATAACACTAGACGCAATCTTGAGTTAGATCAACGTATGAAAGATAATAATAAGGCTGGAACATTGCTTTGGGTTTTAGACAAAACCAACACCAATGCAGGTGCTAGAATGTTGCGCAATTGGATTAATAAGCCTTTGCAGAATATCGCGGAAATTAATGTACGACTTAACAGTGTAAAATATTTGGTTCAAAATCCTAGCATACGTGCATCATTAATTCAAGAATTGAAAGATATTCAAGACATTGAGCGCTATGTTGCACGTCTTGCTTATGGCACAATCACTCCAAAAGAATTAATTGCTCTTGCGAAATCTATTCCACCAACAATTAATATCAAGCATATATTACAACAATGCTCTTGTCCTGAATTATTGCAATTAGAAAGTTCTATTGAAGACTTAAATAATATTGCTGTAGCAATTAATGATATAATTACCGATGATCCTCCTGCGATTTTAAAAGAGGGAGGTTATATTAGGGCTGGCTATAATCAAGAATTAGATAGATTGCGCAATATGAGCAATCATGGTTTGGATTATATTAATGCACTTGAAATTCAAGAACGCGAAAAAACAGGTATCAAAAATTTGAAAATCGGTTATAACCGAGTATTTGGTTATTATATTGAGGTAAACAAACAGTACTCTGATATGGTTCCATACAACTACGTTCGTAAGCAAACTATTAGCAATAACGAGCGATATATAACTGAAGAATTAAAGAAATATGAAGAAGATGTGCTTTCAAGCAAAGAAGATGCAATTGCACTTGAAATTAAATTGTATGACGAATTCAAACAATCCTTAATGGAGTATTGCACTAATCTGCAACAGTTGGCTAGTATGATATCACGCCTTGATTGTTATGTTAGTTTTGCAGTTGTAGCGATTAATAATAACTATTGTTGTCCTAAGGTATCTAATTCAAAAGAAATTAGCATTAAAAATGGTAGACATCCTGTTATTGAACTGTTACAAAGAAAAAATGGATTTATTGAAAACGACACATATCTTGATGATAAAGAAAATCGAACAATGATTTTAACCGGTCCAAATATGGCTGGTAAAAGTACATTTATGCGACAAGTGGCGTTAATAACTTTAATGGCTCATATAGGCAGTTTTGTACCCGCCAGTGAGGCAAATATTGGTATAGTAGACCGAATATTTACACGTATTGGTGCTAGCGATGACTTGGCTGTAGGACAAAGTACATTTATGGTTGAAATGGTTGAAGTTAGCAATATTTTAACCTTTGCCACAAACAAAAGCTTAATTATATTAGACGAAGTGGGGCGTGGCACGTCAACGCACGATGGTATGAGTATTGCTTCGGCAGTGGTTGAATATTTATCTAAAAAATTAAATTGTAAGACGCTGTTTGCAACCCATTATCACGAATTAATGCATTTGGAAGGAACCTTAGACGGTGTTAAGAATTATTGCATATCAATTCGTGAAATAAATGGACAACTTGTGTTCTTGCGTAAGATTATGCGCGGTTCTGCAACTCGCAGTTATGGCATTGAAGTCGCATCGTTAGCGGGCGTGCCTAAGCAAGTAATTACACGAGCTAAACAAATTTTGGCTGAACTTGAGCAAGGATCTCAGGGTTCAACGATTTCAAATGACAACGCTATTGTTGAAGTATTAAAGGTTATTGATATTAACACTATCAGTCCAATGGTGGCATTTGATACTTTGGCTCATCTAATTGATATGGTGAAGGAGTAGTATATGGCAATTAACATTTTAGATACAGTAATAGCCAATCGAATTGCAGCAGGTGAAGTAGTTGATAAGCCGGCATCAATAGTTAAAGAATTATTAGATAACGCCGTTGATGCTGGAGCTAATGATATTAGCATAGAAATCATCAATGGTGGAATAGATATGATTGCCATTAGAGATAATGGTTGTGGAATTGAGCCTGAAGATGTTAAAAAAGCATTTTTGCCACACGCAACTAGCAAAATAGCAACACTAGAAGATTTGGATTATATTTCAACGCTTGGTTTCCGTGGCGAAGCGTTATCAAGCATTGCAAGCGTATGTCAAGTGACTATGGTTACTAAAACCAAAGATTTGGACTATGCCAGCAAAATAAGCGTTGATGGGGGAAAGTTTAGCGAGGTTAGTGCAACTTCCAGCCCCAATGGTACATATATAGAAGTTAGAAATTTGTTTTATAATACTCCAGCAAGACGTAAATTTTTGCGCCGACCTAAGAGCGAAGAAAATGAAATAACCAACTATATATCGCGCTACATATTAGCGCATCCAACAATCAAAATTAAGTATATTGCCAATAACACAATAATTTTTGATAATAAGGGAACAAGTCTACTTGACGCGATATGTTGTGTATATGGCAACGATATCACACAAAATATTTTGCCAGTTGAGTATGAAACTGGTTTAATAAAAATTAGTGGGTACATCGGCAAAGTATCGTTTACTAAGCCCAACACCACATATCAAACATTGTTGGTAAATGGAAGATATGTTGTAGACGATGCTTTATCTAAGTCAGCATATTCAGCATATGAAGAATTTTTAATGTCGAGGCAATTTCCATTTTATGTTATTAATCTGACTATGCCATACGACCAAGTGGACGTTAATGTGCATCCAAACAAGATGAATGTAAAGTTTGCTCATCCATCAACAATGTTTGATTTATTTTATAGAGCAATACGACAAGCGCTATATGTTAGTATTAATCCTATTAGCGAATATATTGGCGAACCAATCTTACCAAAGCAAGTGGAGGAATTATATACCGCAGAGGTAAATAATGTGATTGCAGACAAAGAAGATGAACAAATAAGCATTATTGATGTTGCAGTTAATACCAACAAAAGCACTCAAATAATTGGCGATATGGAAGAAGTCATTACTAATCAGCCTAATGAGGTTGAAATTGCGCCAGTTAAAGCAATTGATTATGATAATTTGTTTAGCGACACAGTTCGTTTAGAAAAATTCGTTTCAGAGCGCAACGCATCAATGTTTGACGATGATGCTAAGTTAACTTCAACTGAAGAACATCCTTCATATCAGCCTATTAATGATTTTAGTTCGTATAAAGTGATAGGGGAAGTATTTAATGAATTTTTGATATTAGAAAAGGATGACACATTACTAATAATTGACTTTCATGCAGGGCACGAAAGATTGTTATATGATAAGTTGATTGAAAAGGTTAATTCTAGCAATATTGATGTACAAGCATTATTAGTTCCATATTGCCACCGCTTAAATGTGCAAGAGATGGAATATATATCAAACTTTATAGATAAATTGTATAAGTTTGGTTTTGAAACCGAGATTTTTGGACCAAATGAGATAAAAATATCAACCGTTCCAACAATACTTAGTGATATTAATTTGAAATCATTTGTAGAAGACTTATTGCACGATATGAATAATCAAAAGCCTAAAATAAGCGATAATTTGGACCACACGTTAATGCAAAAGGCATGTAAATCAGCCGTAAAGGCGGGAATGACCTTAAGCGATATGCAGGTTAAAGAGTTGCTAAAGAACTTTGATATAAACAAGCCTGTGTTATTGTGTCCGCATGGACGTCCAATTGTAACTGTTATTAAGCGCAGTCAGTTTGAAAAATGGTTTAAAAGGATTGTTTAGTATGGCTAAAGTTGTAATTATAACGGGTTTTACCGGCTCTGGTAAAAGTGGGCTTGCAGTTGATATTGCCAAACAATTTAATGGTGAAATTATTTCGTGCGATTCAGTGCAAATATACAAGGGCTTAGATATAGGTTCAGCCAAAATTACACTAGAAGAAATGCAAGGCATTAAACATCATCTTATTGATGTTGTTGAGCCAACAGAGGAGTATAGCGTAGGGCAATTTGTAAACGATTGCGACAAGGCTATTAAAGATATTATATCGCGTGGCAAAACACCAATATTAGTTGGTGGAACTGGCTTATATATAAAGGCATTAATGCAAGGATATGATTTTAGTGGCACGGACAAGCATTCAGAATTTAGACAACAACAATATGAACTAGCAGAAAAATATGGTAATGAGTATGTCTGGAATCAATTAAACAAGTTATCACCAGATAAGGCCAAATCTGTACATATGAATAATTTAAAGCGTGTGATACGTTACCTTGAAATCGAAACCTTCGGAAAAGAACAAGGCTCAACATATAGTGTACTATACGATTACAACACACTGGCGATAGGGATTGTGCTAGATAGAGAAGTGATATACGATAAGATAAATAAGCGTGTTGATATAATGATTGAGCAAGGACTAGAAAATGAAGTAAAAGGCTTATTAAATTCAGGGTTAAGCCTTGATAACAATTGCTTAAATACAATTGGTTATCGCGAAATGGTGCAATATTTAACTGGCGAAATAGAGTATGCTAAATGCATTGAACTCATCAAGCAACATACTCGAAATTATTGTAAACGCCAACTAACGTTTATGAAAACAATACCTAATTTGATATTGTTAAATAAAGAACAAGCAGAGCAAAAAATAAAGGAATTTTTAAATGATAACATTACAAAATAAAGCATTAGAATTTGTTGATAAGTGTGAGCAGTTGTGCGAAAGCAATTTTAAACAAATTGACAATATTGAATTGCAAAATCAATTAAAGGTGCTTAATGCATTTAATCAAGCAAATTTAAGCGAAAGGCATTTTATAGGAAGCTTTGGTTATGGACATGGCGATATTGGTAAGGATGTTACCAATGAGATTTTTGCCACAATTTTTAATACCGAATCAGCCTTGGCATCACCATACCTAAGTTGTGGCACGGCGACCATTTCACACGCGTTGCTTGGAATATTGCGTCCCAATGATTTGATGCTATGTGTTAGTGGTACGCCATATGACACACTAAAAGACGTATTATTTGGTTCTACAGAAGATATTGGAAGTCTTAAGGATTTTAATATAAAATACGACCAAATTAATTTGGTTAATAATGACTTTGATTACGATAAAATTATAAATTATTTACAAAATCATACCGTTAAAATGTTGTATGTTCAGCGTTCACGTGGGTATGAGTGGCGTAATGCTATTAATATATCTCAAATGGAGAGATTGTTTAGTTTGGTACGCGAAGCATCACCTAACACAATCATTATGGTAGACAATTGTTACGGCGAATTTGTTGAAACTAGGGAGCCCACAGATGTTGGAGCTGATTTAGTCGTTGGCTCTATGATTAAAAACATCGGTGGGGGAATCGCTCAAACTGGCGGTTATGTGGCAGGCAAACAAAAATTAATAGATTTAATAGGTTGTCACTTATTTTCGCCAGCATTAGCAACTGATTCCGGCTCATACGGAGCAGGTTATAAGTTGATACTACAGGGCTTATTTTCAGCTCCACACGTTGTTGCGCAAGCTAAGAAAACTGCAATCCTTACAGCACAGTGTTTAACAGCACTTGGTTATCAAACTATTCCAACACTTAATGACATTTTAAGTGATATAGTTTGTTCAATTAAATTTGGCGAGCCAGATATATTAATTAAGTTTTGTAGATGCATTCAATCAGCATCTCCAGTGGAAAGCAACACCTTGCTTGAACCAGGAGAAATGTCTGGGTATGAAGATAAAATTATTATGGCATCAGGCAGTTTTAATCAAGGGTCAAGCATTGAACTTTCATGTGACGCCCCAATACGTGAGCCTTATATTGCATACTTGCAAGGCTCGTTAAGCTATGCTCATGGTAAGATTGCATTAATCAATGCACTTCAAACTTGTTTTGAATTATAATAAATATAGCAATATTAGTAGCATTTAATATAAGTTTGTATATAAAAAATATCTCCATATGGAGATATTTTTTTGTTTATAATTCACGACGCTTAAATACAAGTTTGCCTATAATTAAAGCAACAGTTGTTATTGCAATTAGATATATTAGGCTAATCCATATACTCATTCCCTGATACACAACACTATTAAATAGCTTTGCTAAAATGCTATTATTGGTAAGACTGGTGCTACTGAAATATGCAAATAGATTAATATTAGTAAATGGATAGAATTTTAACCACGATGAAGCTCCTAAGAATAGTGGTAAAACGATGTTGATTGCATAGAATACAATGCCTATAATTAAAGTTAATAATTCTGATTTAATTAAACAGCTTAACATCATAGCAATTCCGCTATATAATGCAATGGTCAACAGTGAGTTTAACACAAATATTCCTAGCACAAGAGCAGGGTGAGCGATCAATACTTTACTGCCATTAATAATCATTAATATATTAGCTGATTCAAATCCAAACAAAATTCCGCCAGTAACAAATGATGCCACTCCCGCAAACAGTAACAAAAGGAAACTCATAAGCATAATAGATAAATATTTACCAAAGAATATCGAGCCCCGGCTTACTGGTCTAATAGCGGTAAAACGCATAGTATTATGATTGATTTCGCCCGAAATGGTATTTGCAGATAGGTATATTGCAAATATAATCACAATAATACTGAATATCGATAAAATGAAGAATGAAAAGTCATATGCATTAATTTTGCCGTTAGAAGTATGAGTTACTGACAAGCCTTTAGCAAAATTGCTAGGTGAAGTATTATGAGTTATGTGATACTTATATTCCACAGCCAATTCGCTTTCATCATACACGGATACCTTATTGTAACCAACTAGATTAGAGCGGGTAGTTTTACTGCTGATAGAAGATATCGCGCCAACACACATATCGCTAGAGTAAGCCTGCACAAACACTCTTGAATAATTGACATATTTATTGAACAACTCATCCATTTCTAGCATCAAATCATCATTAGTATCAAGTATTGGACTGGCAGTCACTTTATCAGCAATTGCTTGCATTTTAGTAACCACTTCTTCCATACGTAAATTAATTAAAGAGTAATATGTTCCGCTTGTTGTATAGTTTTTAGCAGTATCATTTAAATTTGGATATATCAAAGCTTCTAGACAATCGTTTAATTTAACGCGATATTCCTTAAAATATCTTTCTCCAACCACCTTATGACTAATAGGCGCTTCAAAATTTGAGTTTATTTTGTCTAAAATTGAGAATAGGGCAGTGTGATTAGATTGTGTTGATAGAATATAATACCCAGACTTATTTTCGCTATATTCAAGGGTGTCGTCCAAAGCGCTATGCAAATTTTTAAGGCTAAACAAAATACCTTGCTGAAGAATAGCATATTCGTCATCAGTTGCTAAGACCTCAGCATATTGACGACAATAGTCGTCAAACTCAGTAAATAATTTTTGAATTTCTTGCTTGTTATTGTACTTAAGATAATTGGCAGATGATGATACGTATGTAGATGCATTTTCAGCTGTTTGTTGAACCGCTGATTGATAGCTAGATTGCATATCTTCAGTAAAACTGTCATATTTTTCGCTAACCGTATCGCCAGCCAATATATAATTATCTATAACACGCTCAGTTGGTTTATGCATAAATGCGCTAGCAACCAATAAACCAGCCATTAAAGCAACAAGAATATATATGCCAATGCGCGATACAAGTTTTTTAAGTTCAAAAGAAATAACTTTCCCCATATATACCCCCTAAAATAAATTGTTACCAGACTTGCCTTGTAGCAAATCAAAATAAATTTGTTCTAATGACTTGGTTATTTTTGTAGTCTTATAAATTTTGATATGTTTGTAGGTCAAAAATGTTATTATTGATGCCAAATGTTTTTCGCGAATAGGGACTATAATTGAATTGCCCGCAACTTTGACCTTTAAATTATATTTATTCTGCAATAACTGACCGGCATAGTTTGGATAATTAACAAAGAAACATATTTGTTGATTGTTTTCAATCTCTTCATTTATGTCATCCATATTTCTAAAACTTAACAATCTGCCATTACGTAGTACTGCAATTTGGTTACAAATTTGCTCCAATTCCGCCAAATTATGACTAGATATAATAATAGCCATATGTTCGTGCTTGGCTAAGTTAAGCAGTAGGGAACGGATATCTTTAATTCCGTCAGGATCCAAACCATTAGTTGGCTCGTCCAAGATTAATAATTTTGGCTTATTTAATAAGGCTTGACCAATGCCTAAACGTTGTTTCATACCTAAAGAGTAGGTGGACACCTTTTTATTTATAAAATCTTCCATTTTAAGTATTTTTATAATATTAGGAATACGCAATTCGGCAGATTTGCCATAGAATTTAGCAAACAATTTTAAGTTGGCTTTACCAGATAGGTAAGGATACAATTGAGGATATTCAACCACAGCGCCAATATTGGCAATTGCCTTTTTAAAGTTTTTATTAATATCATAGCCATTAACAAAAATATTACCAGAAGATATTCCGGTAAGACCACAAATCATTTTAATTGTAGTAGATTTGCCGGCTCCGTTAGGACCAATAAACCCAAAAATCTCACCCTCAAATAGCATTAATGAAAGATTGTCTACCACTTTTCGTTTGTTATAAACTTTTGAAACATTGTTTAATTTTAATATTGGAAACAAAACTTTTACCGCTTTTTTGTTTAATTAATTTATAATCGTCCAAATATTATTGTAATTCTAATAATTATATTAGCATAAAAAAATATAAAAGTAAATAAAATAATAATATTTAAAGATAAGTTTATTAAAAATGAAAAACAAAGAAGTTAATGAATGTGTTTTAATGATCGTCTCTTTAGTTATGCTATTTGGCATAATGTTTTTTAATATATTTATATTCTTAAGCAATATAGTTTGGCTAAACATTCTTTTGTACACGCTAATTGCCGTAACCATATTATTAACTATGTTTGGATATGTATCGCGCAAGGATGTGTATTTAAAACTTGGTGTTGTGGCAAGTATTTTGTTAACCATAATTTATATATTATACTTTGTATTTGTAAAAACTGGAATTTTAGAACAAATAACATCATTTGATGACTTGCGCCAATTAATACTAGGGTTTGGCGGATGGGGGATTATAAGCTATATAATAATAAACTTGCTACAATGTATAGTAATTCCAGTGCCAACAACTTTAACCGTATTAGTTGGCACGGCTATTTATGGACCATTTATTGCATTTTTATATGCTACAATTGGTGTAATATTAGGTTCTAGCATTGCATTTTTAATCGGACGATACTGCTCACGTCCAACCATCAATTGGGTGTTTGGTGAAAATAAGGTTGAAAAATATCAAAATATGCTTAATAAACGAGCCGGACTCATATTATTTTTAACCCTGGTTTTACCATTTTTTCCTGATGATATAATATGTATGATGGCTGGAATTAGTGATATTAAGTATATCAAATTTTTAGGAATATCTATAATAGCAAGGGGGATAGGGCTTGCAACAATCAGTTTTTTTGGCAGTGGCAAGATTATACCATTTACAACTCCGTGGGGAATTGCTATTTGGCTACTAATAGGAATTACTGTAATTTCTATGTTAATTATCGCAATCAAAAAACGAGATAAAATCTTAGGGTTTTTAAACTTGTCATCTAAGAAATAATAAAAACTGCCATATCGGCTGATATGACATTTTTTATCTATAATTTTTATACAACAAATAACTATAAGCAAAATCGAATAGTAGTGTGGTTGCTAGCATTATTGGAGCAATTAATTGTGAGAAGTTGTCTAATTTAAATATAGCACCAATAGATGATGCAACGCTAATGTTATAGGCAAATACAACAATCACAATACATAAGAATATTGACAATTTGATTAGCATATCGTGTAGCGCGCTATATTTAAATGGTTTTGTGCAATATTTTACTCTCAAATTAGGCAAACGTCTTAAGCAAAAAAGCGGGTATAGAATTATGACAGCGCAAACAACAATAACACATATATAAAATAGTTTACTAAAGCCATATTTACTGCAAACGACAAGGCTCAATGCAAACAACAATAATAGAGTAATGCAGGTAAATGACATTTTTAAGATATGATTTGTAATCGCTTTGCGACGCTTAATTGTAGATTTATCATTGCTAAAGTCTACATAATTTAAATATTTAACACGTTCAACATCAAAATCTGTGGCAACAGCCTCTTCTACATTAAGTGTTGGCTGTTCAACTAAATCTTTATTAGGTGTCAACTTATTATATAGCACTGAATCTGTCGTTGTTGGCGGTATAGGATCGACATTGGTTGTAAATGCTACATTTTGCTCAACATTTTTACCTTCTTCATCAAAATTATCAGTTTTAACTTCTACCTCAGATACAAGTGAGTCAATTTTTTCATCTACAGCAACAGTTTTACGCTCAAACTCGATATTGCTACTAGCAGGTTCAATTACATCAAATATATTAATTGACTCAACCCTAGGTACACTTTCTTCATTAAAAGTGGTATTAATAGGGGAGGAAATATCGATTTTAATAGGCTTTATAATGTTTTCTTCAACAACTTCTACAGGTGGCACACGCTCAATGCTTGGCTCATAACTAATAGGCGTTTCAACCACTGCATCGGTTTCATTTAAAGTGTTTACTGGGGCAGTGGTAGTTTCAACAGTAGCCTCTTCTATAGTGTCTTTCATTTCAATATCGTACTTAGGCTTTGAAACAATAGATGGAGCAGGGGAATCCTCGCAAGCATCCTTAATAAGTTGCTCAAAAGAAGGGTAGGTGTCAAGCTGTGCCCTACCATTGTCTGTAAGCTTGTAATAATGACGTTTACCGCCTATTTCACTATCTTGCCAATAAGACGATATTATTCTGCCATGCTCTAATTTTTTAAGTACGCTATACAATGTTGGTTGCTTGATTGAAATTCGTCCATTAGAGCTATCTTCAATTTGTTTAACAATCTCATAACCATATTTGTCGCCATCAACTAATTGATATAAAACCAAAGGTATTAAATCAGTTGTTTTCATATTAACCCCTTTCCTTTTATTTTAAGTATAAGGATTAATAAAGTTATTGTCAAATATTTTCGTTTAAAACTCAAATTTTGTCGAACTAATTAGGGCAAGGGAGTAGAATGTTTAGTCGGATTTGTTATAGACTTTGATACAAATGTTGGAGTAGGGCATCAAAATGCAATATATTAAACTGTTCGTAAAATACAGGTTTTACGAATACATAAGTGTAAAATACAAATATATTTGTTTTTTTTGTTTCAATCTCAAATTTTTATCATTTTTACAAAATTATTGTATCATTATAGATTTATAGCAATTTTTATATATTAAGCATCAATTTGCATCGACCATTTGTATTACTTATCAATTCATCTTGGCTCTCATTCCAGATTTAAATTTGTAGAGTATTGTTAATGATTAAATTTTATAATTGATGGCTATAAAAATCCAATTTATATTGTTATCTTGAAATTTCTTATAATTTTACTAAACTTTAGTCGACCAAATCCTTATCTTGATTTAACATCTCGGCTCTCAGCGCATTTTAGGATTTTAATGTTTCTACACTATAAATATTCTAGCAACAAAAAAACACCAAACAATAAAGTTTGATGTTTTATAATACTAGTTATTGTGTAATACGTTTTATAACATACACATTATTTAGTGCTTTTTGGCATAATAACAGTTTTTCCACCCATATATGGTTGTAGTGCCTTTGGAACTGTAATTGAGCCAGCTTCGTTATAGTTGTTCTCAAGCAACGCTATAAGACCACGTGGACTTGCTAACACTGTATTGTTTAAGGTATGAACCAAATATGTTCCGTTTTCGCCTTTGGTGCGAATATTTAATCTACGCGCTTGAGCATCGCCTAAAGTTGAGCATGAGCCAACTTCAAAATATTTTTGTTGACGAGGGCTCCAAGCCTCAATGTCACAAGATTTGACTTTTAAGTCAGCCAAGTCCCCAGAACAACATTCTAATGTTCTTACCGGAATGTTCAGGTTTCTAAATACTTCAACTGTATAAGCCCACATTTTGTTATACCAGTCCATACTTTCTTCAGGCTTACAAAGCACTATCATTTCTTGCTTTTCAAATTGGTGTACACGATACAATCCGCGTTCTTCTAGGCCGTGAGCGCCACCTTCTTTTCTAAAACATGGAGAATATGATGTTAATGTAACTGGAAGTTCAGATTCTTTAACAATTTGCTCTTTAAATCTACCAATCATACTATGTTCGCTAGTGCCGATTAAATATAAGTCCTCACCTTCTATTTTGTACATCATAGCATCCATTTCAGCAAAGCTCATAACTCCAGTAACAACATCACTACGTATCATAAATGGCGGTATGCAATAGATAAATCCCTTGTCTATCATATAATCACGTGCATAGGCAATCATAGCCTCGTGAAGTCTTGCAGCATCGCCTAGTAGATAATAAAATCCATTACCGCTGGTACGTCCAGCACTTTCTTTATCAAGGCCACCAATGCCTTCCAATATATCAGCATTATAAGGTATTTCATATGCAGGCACTACAGGCTCACCATACTTTTGAATTTCAACATTTTGGCTGTCATCTTTACCAACAGGTACACTATCGTCAATAATGTTAGGAATAACCATCATTTTTTGCTTTAATTCAGCGCTAAGTTCACTTTCTTTAGCCTCTAATTCAGCAATACGATTGTTAATATCAACCACTTCTTGCTTTTTTAAATTCGCCTCATCGACTTGCTTATTACGCATTAACATACCAATTTCGTTACTAGTGGCATTACGTTTAGCGCGCAAATTATCGCATTCAGTACGCAATTCACGTACTTGTGTGTCAAGAGTTAAAATCTCATCAATTAAAGGTAATTTATGGTCTTGAAACTTCTTTTTAATATTCTCCCTAACCTTATCAGGTTCTTTTCTAATTAAATTAATGTCAATCATATTTTTCTCCTATATCGCCTAGTATATCACTTTATATGAACTTTTGCAACCGCTAAAGCCACTTTTTGAAAAAATATTTATTATTTAGTTTGATTTTGCGAATAGTTATGATATACTTATATTAAGTATAAAAATAAGGAGCTATTATGAGTGAGAATTATTTTTTAGATAGAAATCGTAACAATTTGCGTAAATTAAACTTGGTTTTAGATGAACTGCCTTCATTTTGCAATATATATTTTGTAGGCATTGCCTCTCGCACCACTCCCCTTACCCGATTAAATTATGCAAGAGATTTAAAAATATTTTTTACATATTTAACCAACTTCGAACGTGAATTCTTTAATAAATCTAATCAAGATATTCAAATAGAAGATTTAAATAAGATTAATAGCCTTATGATTGAACGTTTTGTGGCATATTTAATTAGTTATGATAATGAACAAGGTGTTGTGCGCAGTAATGCTGATAAAGGATTAGCACGTAAATTATCTAGTGTGCGCTCGTTCTTCCAATTTATGTTTGATAAGGACTTGGTTTCATCTAACGTAGTAACTAAGGTTAAAATGCCAAAGATTATTAAAAAGGATATAATAAAACTTGAAGAAGATGAAGTAGATGAATTATTAAAAACTAGCGAAACATTACAAGGCTTTACTCCTCACCAGCAGAAATACAATGAGCGCTTTATACCGCGTGATAATGCTATATTATCGCTCTTTTTAGGCACAGGAATCCGTGTTAGCGAACTGGTTGGGCTTAATGTGCAAGATATTGATTTCAAATATAATAGTTTTAAGGTAACGCGTAAAGGTGGCGGACAGGCAATATTATACTTTTCTGATGAAGTAAAAGATGCATTAGTTAAATACCTTGAACTACGTGATAGTTTTAAATTGCCAGACACTGAAAAAGCACTCTGGATTAGTATTCAAGGCAAACGTATGGGCGTTAGATCGGTTGAAAATCTGGTTAAAAAATATGCCAAAATATCTGCCCCACTTAAGCGAATCAGCCCACATAAACTTAGAAGTACATATGGAACTAATCTATATCGTGCAACAAAAGATATTTCAGTTGTTGCAGAAGTTTTAGGACATAGTGATGTAAACACCACTAAAAAACACTACGCTGCAGTTAGCGAAGATATAAGAAAAGAAGTGGCAGATAAGGTAAAATTGCATAAAATCGAAAAAAGTTAGAACTAATGTTTGACATCATTCGATAAAATGTGCTATTCTTGTTCTTGAATAGGGAGAACATTATGCGAAAAATTGATGAAGCATATGAATTTATAAAAAAATATATTATCGAAAAGGATTACCCACCTACTATTCGTGAGATTGGCGATGCAATTGGCGTAAGTTCTACTTCTACTGTCGCATATTATTTGCGCAAACTGGAAGAAACAAATAAGATTGTCAAGGGCTCATATAAAAATCGCTCTATTCAACTTATGGAAAATATTACATCTAGGCTTGATAGCGTTGATATCATTACCATCCCTAAGTTGCATTCAGTGATGCCAGGTCAACCATTGATGTCAGAACATAATATTGATAGCAAAGTTATGATTCCAGGCTCATTGTTTAAGGGCTTAAATATGTTTATGTTAACAATGAACGACAATTCAATGGCTAGTGCGGGTATATTTAAAGGCGATTTAGTAATTGTTAGCCGTCAAAATGTTGCTCGTAATGGTGAATTGGTCGTTGCATTAATCGATTCAGATTATGTTGTAGCCAGATTATATAAGGAATTTAATCTCTTTAAACTTCAACCTGATAGCAAGGAAGTTGACCCAATATATGCGGAAAAACTTGTAATTCTAGGCAAAGTTGTAGGCGTTATACGTAATCAAATAGATTAAAAAAGAGCAATTATGCTCTTTTTTATTATATTTATTGGTGTTTCATAATTTCCATACGTGCAAGTTCATCACAACGGTTGTTAAATTCATTGTCACTATGACCCTTTACCTTAATCCATTCAATATTATGTGTATTGCTTAATTCGATTAATTGTTGCCATAGTTCTTGGTTTTCAACCGGCTTTTTTTTAGCATTTTTGAAGTTGTTCTTAAGCCAATTTTCAATCCAACCTTGAGTAAAAGCATTAATTAAATATGCGCTATCGGAATATAACTTTACGTTGCAAGGCTCCTTTAACAATTTAAGTGCCTCAATCGGTGCAGTAAGTTCCATTTTGTTGTTAGTAGTAAGCATATCATAACCACTAATTTCTTTACGCTGAGATTTGTAAAACAGTATGGCTCCCCAACCACCTGCTCCTGGATTGCCACTACACGCGCCATCGGTATAAATAATAACGTCTTTCATACTATCTCCTATCAGTAATTATAATATCATATAATATTGCTAAAAGCAAGTTGTTTTAATCATAACATCAAACCCAAAATTAAAAATAAGAAAACTCTATCTAAATTAATAGAGTCTTTTGGCAGGGGAGACGCGATTCGAACACGCAACCTACGGTTTTGGAGACCGCTACTCTACCGTTGAGCCACTCCCCTACGTTACATTAGATATTATATACCAAAAATATGCTATAGTCAAGCATATTTTACAAATATTTTTATATATTATTCTTAATTAATTATTAATAAACTATAATTTATAATAGAAAAATGCTAACATTATTGTTAGCATTTTTACTTAAAAATCTTCTTTACACCACGATTTAGCATTACAATGAGGACAACGCAATTTGCGCTTAGTTGGAGTATGAACTGCCCATATAATAGCATTGGTTGATGCCTTAAAGGTTTGATTACATTTAGGACATATAAACTTTACATATTTCATATACACAATTATTGTGGCAACAAATAATATTATAAATGTTGGTAATATAATTGCAAATGAAATCCAGTTGTTAAGTTCTGTCCAAATAATTACACTTCCCGCAAGCGCCACAATCATTAAAATTGTAGCAATTGCCATAAAATAATATAACTTTTTATGCTTGTTCATATCCACTCCTATCACATCAGAACCATATACTTAATATATAAATATACTTTGCGATACAATTCGGCAAATTAACTTATTTGGTGTAACCACGTTACTTAGCTGTGTCACTGAAACGAGATTCACGGATAACGTATACTTTGATTTGACCAGGATATTCAAGTTCTTTTTCAATCTTTTGAGCAATATCGCGAGCCAAAACCTCAGCCTTAGCATCATCTACCTCATCAGGTTTAACCATTACGCGAACTTCACGACCAGCTTGAATAGCATATGCATTTTCAATACCATCAAAACTAGTTGCAATATTTTCAAGGTCTTGAAGACGTTTGATATAGTTTTCAAGGCTTTCACGTCTTGCACCAGGTCTAGCACTACTGATTGCATCAGCGGCTTGAACTAGCACTGCTTCAATTGTTTGAGGTTCAATATCGTTATGGTGAGCGTGAATACAATGTATTACAGCTTCACTTTCCTTGTACTTTTTAGCAAGTTCCACGCCAATTGATACGTGTGTGCCATCAACTTCGTGGTCAACAGCCTTACCAATATCGTGCAATAATCCCGCACGCTTAGCCACTTTTGCATTAGCGCCAATTTCAGTAGCTAACATACTAGCAATGTATGCAACTTCTAATGAATGATTTAACACATTTTGACCATAACTAGTACGATATTTTAAGCGACCAAGAGTTTTAACAAGTTCTGGATGCAAGTTATGAATATCTGCATCAAAACAAGCATTCTCACCCGCTTCTTTAATGGTTTGTTCAACATCTTTGCGAACTTTGTTTACAAGTTCTTCGATACGTGCCGGATGAATGCGTCCATCCATAATTAGTTTTTCTAAGCTTATACGTGCAATTTCACGACGAACTGGGTCAAAGCCTGACAATGTAATTGCCTCTGGAGTGTCATCTACAATCAAGTCAACGCCCGTAGCAGCTTCAAGCGCACGAATGTTACGACCTTCACGACCAATAATACGACCTTTCATCTCCTCGCTAGGTAAGGTTACTACTGATACAGTGGCCTCAGACGCTTGGTCAGCGGCGCATCTTTGAATTGCTAATGTAATAATATTACGAGCAATTTTTTCTGCATCATTTTTAGCCTGGTCTTCGATTTCTTTAATCTTTTTAGATGCATCAATCTTTGCTTCTTGAGTGTAGCGAGCAATAATTTCTTCCTTGGCTTGTTCCTTAGAATATCCTGCCACTTCCTCAAGTTTTGCTACCACTTGCATCTTAGTTTGTTCTAAATCTTGAGCTTGTTTAGCCAAATCTTGTTCTACTTGAACTAACTTTTCTTTTTGCAAATCAATTGCTTCAAGCTTTTTGTCCAAGTTTTCTTCTTTCTTGTCTAAATTGGCTTCTCTTAAGCTAATACGCTCTTCGCTACGTTTAGCCTCTTCCCTACGTTCACGATTTTCTGCCTCAAAAGTTGATTTAAGCAAATTGATTTCGTCCGTAGTTTGCTTTAATTGTTGTTGTTTAATATTTTTTGCTTGTGCGTAAGCATCCTCTAATATTTTATTTGCTTGTGCCTTACTACTTTCTACCTTTTTATTATATAAAACTTTGTTTAACACAAAACCTGCGCCAGCGCCTACTCCCAAAGCCACTATCACAGATATAACTATTGTTAATATTAAAGGAGCACCACTCATAAGCATAGTACTACTAATACTCATAAATTTCTCCCTCTAGGTATCAATAAAAGATACCAATATAATTATAAACAAAAAAATCCTTGATGTCAAGTTTTCAAGGATTTTTATTTAATTTTTTTTAAACACAATATATTGTGTATATTAAAGTTTACACACCATATATATTTTGTTTATTAAAGTTCAATCACTATTATTTCATCAATCGCCTTTTGAATTAGGTCGGCAAGAGGTATATGAGTTTCTTCAATTTCAGCAATCTTAATCTTTGGTTTGATTACTGGATTTTGTGGCAAGAACACCGTACAGCAATCTTCATAAGGCAAAATAGATGTTTCGTAAGTATCAATCTCTTGTGCCACTTTTATAATTTCATCTTTATTAAAACTAATCAAAGGTCTAAGGATTGGATATGTTCCAGCCATTGAGTTGGTTACAGTAATACTCTCAATAGTTTGTGATGCTACTTGGCCTAAACTTTCGCCTGTGATAATTGTTTTATAGTTATATTTTTCACATAATATTGTTGCAACCTTTATCATAGCACGTCTAAGCAATGTAATAGCATATTCTTCTTTGCAATGCAAATGGAATTCTTCTTGCAATTTAGACATTGACACAATGTACATATAACGACAACCGATGTATGTTTTGATTTGCTTTGCAAGGCTGATAACCTTTTCACGCGCTTGAGGGCTGGTGTATGGGTAACTATCAAAGTGCAATATATCTTGCCTTAATCCCCTCTTAGCCATTTGGAACCCAGCGACTGGACTATCAATTCCGCCCGAAAGTAGCAATAATCCGTCGCGATATTCACCCAAAGGCATACCGCCATAGGTATATATTATTTTGTCAAATATATACGTCTTGCCATTTTCACGAATATCAATATATACAGTGGTTTCCGGATTGTGCACATCAACACATGCATTTGGATTATTGTCAAGTATTATTCCGCCAAGGTCGGCTGCAAACTCGTTTGACTTAATAGGAAAGGTCTTGTCCGCGCGATTGCAATCTACCTTAAAACTTCCATTAACTTCAAGTTTAGCACAAAATGCTGTAATATCATCTTTGCTAGTAGGTAGAACGCTTGCAACACTTACCGAATATACTCCAAACACCTTTTTTACTTCGTCAATAATGGCTTGTTGCTCATCGATGTTATAGTTACTAATAACCACCCTATTTTGAATTGGCGTTACAACCTTGTTAAACTCTTTTAAAGCAGTTTTGATATTGGTATATAATAACTTTAAAAAGTAGCCTTTATTCTTGCCTTTTAAATGTATTTCTGAAAATCTAATTAATATTACTTGTTCCATAAAAATTCCTTTACTAAATGTAATTTATGATTTAATTATTGATATATCTGCCAGTGGCAATATTATCTATTTTTGAGTTTTGCTATAATACAATTCAACATTTTTATTGATTGATTTAGCCAAAGCAATCACATCGTCAATTGTGCAATCTTTTTCAAAACTTATACGAATGGCACCCAATATATAATCCTGCCCTACGCCAATTTCGGTTAATACGCGGTTAGCAGTATTTTTACTATTGCACGCCGAACCTGTTCCAATTAAAAATCCATCATCTTCTAGCATATGCACCAAAGTTTCGCCACGTACTGAATTGAAGCATATTGAAACAATGCTAGGCACGCATTTATCGCTGGAAATTAACTTGTAAGGTACTGTTATATTGTCTAGCAATGCTTGCTTTAATGTACGCATTTGTTCATAATCGCAAGCAGGCAAACTTATTGCTTTAGCAAAAGATAGTATTGCTGGCACATTTTCAGTACCACCACGTAAGGACATTTCCTGCCCACCACCATATATAAATGGCGTATATTTATTAGGGTTGGCAATATATAAGCCAGCCACACCTCTTACACCATTAATTTTATGCGCAGAGATGGTATAATAGTCTACTCCCATATCAACCATATTAACTTTTACTTTATGCAATGCTTGCACACCATCACTATGGATTACAATGTTTGGATTGATTTGTTTACACTTTTTGACTATACACTTAATGTCATTTACCGCCCCAGTTTCGTTGCTTACGTGTATGATTGATATAAAATCGGTCTTTCGATCAATCATACTAAACAACTCTTGCTGATTAACACTTCCATCTTCGTTTAATGGTGCAAACTCAATATTATATCCCTCCACTATCAATGCCTTGGCTGTAGCATATATTGATGAGTGTTCGCCTGCTGATATAATATACTTCTTATCTTTACGCCTAATGCAATTGCGCAAAACCGCATTGTTGCTTTCAGTAGCGCAAGATGTAAATATAAAGTTTGATTTATTAGCCGCACCAATACTACGCATAATGGTCTCGCGCGCCATTTCAATCTTATTTTTAACACTCAAACTTGGTGTATACAAACTAGATGGATTAAAAAACTCCTTACAAGCTTCGGTATATACTTGCAATACTTCATCATTAACTCTGGTTGTTGCTGCGTTATCAAAATATCTATAATTCATAATGAATATTATAACAAACCTTTGTCTAATTTTCAATCATTTTTAAATAATTAATCAAATTTATAAAAAGATGGACCACTAAAGTCCATCTTTAAATTAACTTTAACTAATTTTTACAAGTTTATTATTAGACAATGTATAACTTGTATTTCCAGAGGCTAATTCAATGGTCACACCCTTATCAACAAGTGCATTAAAATAATCCAATGCGTAAGTATCAATTTCGGTAATACCAGCACTGATTTTAATAATATCTGGATAACCACCCGCTTTATGACCATTGTAAGTTTCTTCACTACTTACTGAATCGTCGGATGCTCCATTACGGCTAAGCACATTACCAATAATAGTACAAGTGCTTTCAAATTCAAGAACCTTTTTACCATCTACCATCTCCCAATTACGATTAGGGACAGCAATGGCCTTTGTTATGTTTTTATTATATATAATTCCATTTACGCTTGTATAATTATCGCTATCATTTATTAAATAGTTTTCAATAGATGTAAATTTATATATACCCGCATACAATGGACTTACACCTTTGTTTAAGAATGAGGATGGAACTGTAAATGAAGCAGTATACTGTAGTTTTAAAGTGTTTGGTAAAGTTAAATTAATTAAGTAGTGTGCTCTACCAAATGAACACTCATACAGTTGCTCACAACCCTCTAAAATAGTATATGATGTGCTTGTTTTAGCTGGTGGATATGCCACTAAATACTTGTTATTAGAACTATATAATACACCATCTACTGCCTTATAATTTGTATTGCCCGATGCCACAGCAAAAGCAGTTAATTTAGATGTGGCACAATCATAAAATACGTGTGTTCCCACTGCAGTGTTTGTTCCTGTATAATCTGCCCCACCAATTTGCAATACTGTTGATGGTATAGTAATTGTTGCTTGATTTACACTATAACAATGATTAAATGCTCCATCACCAATGTATAATAATCCTTCAGATAAATCTATTGATTTAATTCCAGAAGTTTGGAACGCATAACGTCTTATATATTTTACAGTACTAGGGATGTTTACATCCAAATTCTCACACTTACTAAAGGCATATCTATCAATATCTGTTAGTCCTTCAGGAAGTGTTAATGTTGTTAAGCTTGCACACTCGACAAATGCATTTACTCCAATTTTGGTGACTCCAGATGGTATATTTACAGTCCTTAGTTTAGGACACTTCCCAAACAATTGATTTGGAATAGATGTTATTCCGCTTGGAAGTGTGGCACTTTCTAGGTTTGGACATTGAGCAAATACTGCTGTTTTAATTGTGGTAACGCTTTCTGGTATTACAACTGATTTTACCCCAGTAGCAGCAAAACACCAGTCACCTATCGTTTTTACGCCATCTTCAATTACCACATTTTCAAGGTTTTTGCAAGCATAAAACGCTTGAATTCCAATAGTTTCAACATTAGATGGAATGGCAACACTTTTTAATTTTGTACAATTTTGAAATGCTAGTTGCCCTATTGACTCTGTAGATTCTGATAATGTAACGCTTTCAAGATTGGTGCAATTTTCAAATGCACTATTCCCAATAGTTTCAACACTATCATCCATCACAACAGTTTTAAGAGTTGTGTTGCCCTTAAATGCATTTGCACTGATTGTTGTTACACCTTCTGGAATCGCTAAATACTTTAGTGTTTTTCCATAATCTGTCAATCCTGACATTGTTCCACCAGTTATAACAAATATTTCTTCAGTATTGCCAGACATTCCGCCCCATATGCTAGCTAACTCAGCTATGCTATAAGTGTTGTTTGGGTCGGTAGATTCAAGATAATTAGCCTGTATTGCTTCAACAATAATGCCATAAGTTGCTGATTTTTTCATATACTCCGCGCCTTCAACAGATGTCTTAAATTGAATTTTAACATTCAATGTAACTGAATTGGTCGTTGACGCAATTTCATTGGCTTGAGTTGCGCTTGTCGCAGATATTGCACTGTTAACTTGATAATAATATCCGTCAGTATGTAAATACCACTTGTCATCAAGAGTAATATTAAACATATTTTCCGAACCTGTTATACTTGTCAAACTTGCGGACGCTTTTACTCTTAAATATGATTCAATTGTAGTGTTGGTTAAATCTATTGTTAAACTTTTATAATTATTTTTATCTCCTAATAAGAAGGTGCCGGGCAAGATATCTTCAACTGTTGCAAAAGTTTCAACAGTTTTGGTGCCTTCTTTTAAGGCTATCTGCAGTTTACCCAATGTAAAAGTGCCACCAGTATTGACCTTGTCACTAAAATATGCATAAGCAGAACTGAATGATAATATTCCTACAATAATCACAGATGCTAGCATTAGCAACCACGACAATTTTGATTGTTTTCTCATTTTTTACCCCTATATGCGTTATTATACCTTATTTAGATGTAAAAAATCAAACAATTTTATTGTTTTTGTCAAATTTATATAAATTTATACAAAAATTAATTTGGGACTAAATTTAATATTTTATCGCTAATCCCAGAATTTAAATATACGCTAGGTACTTTGCCTACAATTACGCTTTCACACAACAATACTTCTTGTTCAATATTAATGGTTTGCTTTTTTATTGGCATAGATAGTTCTACTACTGCATTAACCTTTAGATACATTTGGTGTAATGTGTTATTTATTCCTACACTTACAAAATTTGAATCAAAACTACTGCCAATGATTCCAACTGGACTTGCGCTTAATTTTACCAGCGGTCCCCTGCCATTAAATATTGATATACCAGTAAGCGTGCCTAATGATATAGTCATATATTCATCACCTAATGATTTAATTTGCTCTTGAGCATTTTTAACCACTTCACGCGTAATAGTGTTTACCATATATTGATTTGCCGATATATAATTAACTTCACCAGTAGAATTATAATTAATAGTCATTATGCTATCATAATTGATTGTGGTGTTCATTACATTGCTTACTGCAACATTTAAGGCTTGTTCAGTCAATGCGTTAATTTTGGCAGTGCAATATGTTTTTATGACAGGTGTTAAGATTAACATATAATACCATATTATACAGCAAAAAAACACGACTAATACAAATATTTTTTTATATGATTTAGTTCGTGTTTTGTGTCTCATATTACATTATATGTCAACTTGTACAAGCAAATAACTAAAATTTACTTGATATGTTTGGTTTTGCTGTTAAATATTAATGCCACAATAAATGCAAAGAATATGGCGGCGGCTATTCCACCTGCGCTAGCCTCTAACCCACCTTGTAATACTCCTAGAATCCCACGTGTTTGGGCTCCTTCTATAGCACCTTTAGCAAGCGTTGCACCAAAACCAATGATTGGTACTGTTGCGCCTGCTTTTGCAAAATCTTTGAAATATGGATATACCCCTAAAGTCTGTAAAATAATGCCTATAGATAAAAATAATACCAATATTCTTGATGTTGTAATGTTTGTACGAACAACAAGTATTTGAGCCAATGCGCATATCGTTCCGCCCACTAAAAATGTTATAATATAATCCATTATGCTTAATTCCATTATTTGCCCCCTTCAATACAAACAGCGTGTGCAATCCCAGGAATTGAGTCGCCCTGCTGGCTGGTTGTTGTGCTTAATAATGCACCTGTTGCAACTAGCAATACTCTTTTAAAATCCCCTACACGCAATTTGTGTAAAATATATGAGTTAAATACGGTTGCGCTACAACCACTGCCACTACCACCCATAAACACCTTTTCTTGCTTATTATAAATCAAGTTGCCACAATCACTATAATTTTGACCAAGTTTAACACCCTTTCGCTCAAGCAAATCTACTAAAATTTCACTGCCAAGTTTACCCAAGTCCCCTGTAGCAATAAGGTCATAATCTTCAACCTTGGTTTTTGTTGCCTGCAAATGCGTAATGATAGTGTCCATAGCCGCCGGTGCCATACAAGCCCCCATATTATTGACATCTTTAATGCCAAAATCAACCACTTTCCCAAATGTTGCGCTAGTGATTACCGGCCCATCACCTTTTAATGACAACACGCTTGCCCCACCACCAGTAACCGTCCATTGAGATGTTGGCGGACGTTGATTGCCAAGTTCTAGCGGAAATCTATATTGACGCTCTGCGCTTGAAAAGTGGCTTGCTGTCGCACAGCAGACCGTGTTAAATATCTGCCTATCAACCAAACACGCTCCCAACGCTAAACTTTCTGCCATTGTTGCACACGCGCTGTATAGACCTATAAATGTTATTCCTAGTTTTCTCGCGGCAAATGATGAACTTATAATTTGGTTTAATAAATCCCCTCCTAGCAAAACATCAACATCATTTAATGTTAATTTTGCATTATCAATTGCACCAAAAATAATATGCTCTAATAGTTTACGTTCTGCCTTTTCAAAAGTTTTTTCATTTAGTGTGTCGTCATCTAATTTATAGTTGATATAGTCTTTTAATGGACCTTTACTTTCTAATGGCCCACCTATGCTATAGTTACCTATAATTGTTGGCTTATTATTAAATATTACAGTTTGTTTGTTCTTGCTTACCATACTTCACCTTTAATTAAATAATTAGATATATCAATCCTGAAATTATACTGCCAACGACACCGCACACAATTACGGGCCCTGCTATACTAAACATCTTTACGCATATTCCAAATATAATTCCTTCCTTTTTAAATTCCATAGACGGACTAACGATTGCATTTGCAAATCCAGTAATTGGTATTACAGTTCCGGCCCCGCCAAAAGCACCAATCCAATCAAATACTCCAAATCCTGTTAATATCGCAGTAACACCTATTATTGTTATAAGCATCGCTGTGCCTAATTGTGCTTCGCTTAGGCTTGGGAACCAATATGCATACAAATCAAAGCATAATTGTCCAAAACAACATATCAATCCACCTACTAGAAATGCTTTTAACATTGATGGTATCATTTTTGTTTTTGGCAGTTTTGCTTCAACATACATATTGTAATTTTGATTTCGTTTTTGAGCGTCCATAATATCTCCTATATACAACATCTTGTCCAAAAAACAAAAAAACAAACCCTAAAATTCAAAATTTATGGTCAAATAAATATTTTTAAGTAATTTGCACATATTAGTTTTAGGAGACAAGTTATGAATAAATATATTAAACTTTTAGCATTATCATCTGGGCTATTAACTGCAATAGCGCCTACGGCTATTGATACGCAAAAAGATAATTGCAATAATGATTTAAACAATACCTATCAAAATATTGAAAAGATGCAAAATGTTATACCTAAATTATCTAAAATCAACTATATGCTTAATATAGATATGACTGACAATGAAAATATAGATAACAGCGATACTGTAGAAGATGTTGTAACATTTTCTACTACTGATGAAAACGGTGAATCAACACAACTATCAAACGAAGAAACATTAACTTATTTGGATTCAGCATTACAGCAGACTAATGCTGAATATGAACAATTAAAACAATGTTTAATGAATGCCATAAAAGACACTATGGACAATCTTGACCAATACAAGAATAACGAAACAGAACTAACCAATGAGCAAAAGTTATATATTAAAGAGCATTCAAATTCGATTAAATTTTTAGCCGAAACACTTGAAGATTTAAATGAAGAGCTTATATGTGTTATAGATGGATGTGAAAATTGCGATGATAATGAACAATTTGAAACAAGTGTTAGCCTCTATCTTAACGCAATTAACAGTCTAGAAGAAAGAATTAATGTGTTACAAAGCAGTTTGAGTTCACTACAACTAATTAATAATATCGGTAATCCCTACCTTTATCCAAGATTTATACAAAAACCAAACTATGTAAATTTTAATGATAATATTGTTGACAACAAAGATAATGGCTCTAATAATACTGACAATACGGACAACAATTTAACTGAAGATCCTTCAAATACCGAACAAGATAATACTAAGACAGATATTGACCAAGATTCTAGCGCAAATATTAGTAATCAAGAAAATATAGAATCCGATGGCTCAGTAGAAGTTGAACAGTCAACGAACACTGTCGATGAAGATGATAAACCAACAACATTTGGTTTAAAGTCTAACATTGATACTTACGCCCCTACTAAGCGTAACATTGATACATTCTTTAATACTGCCTTATATGACGACAATTATATGTATGGCAACAACTATATGCCATACGGCTATGGTGGCGGATATGGTATGCCATATGGTAATGGGTATATGGCAAGTCCATACGCAAATGGCTTAAATTCTAATCTTGTTAATAGAAATGTTGTTGAAAACACATCTAAGCAAGATAACTTCTGTGAAAATTGTGGCACTGCTAGCGTTGAAAACAATGCTTCTGAAGATAGCAAAAAAGCGAAGAAATTTCGTGTAAAGAAAGCAAAAAATATAGACACATATGCTGATGTGACTGTGAAATCAAATATAAACACTATGGGTGAAAGCAAAATATCTAACTTTTTTAAAGAAAAGTTTAATAATCTTCGTAATAAGATAAAAAATCGCAAACAAAATTCTAGTCAAACTGACTTAATTGATAATAATCAAGATACTAATACTCCACAAGACAACATTACTAATAATTCAAAAAATAACGCAGATATAAACATAAGTGACGACATCCTTGTAGAATCACAAATTATTGATAAAACCAGCGCAAGTAATACACAACAACCAATTGAAGAAAAGGAAATAAAAGCACAATAACCTAACTTCCCCTATTGTTTAAGGGGAGTTTTTATTTTATCATTGTTTTAAAATTTTCTAATATCTTATTTTCTAATCTAGACACCTGAACTTGCGACACACCCAAATCTTTGGCAACTTCACTTTGAGTTCTATCTAAATAATATCGCATTATTACAATTCTCTTTTCACGCGCTGGAAGCATATTAATCATATCTCTAATTACAATTTTATCTATCAATCTATCGGGCGAAAAATTGCTTTGCGTTCGCTCCGCAAGGCTATCATCATCGTCATCAAATTTATCGTCAATAGATATTAGTTGTGTAGATGCCTCTAGTGTTAACACAACATCTTGTGGCTCAAGATTAAACTGTGTAGCAATTTGTTCAACGCTTGGTTCACTACCATTTATCGCTTGATATTGTGTAATATAATTTTTGATTAATATAGAATTGTGCTTAATACTGCGTGAAACTTTAACGCTACCATCATCACGCAAAAAACGTTTAACTTCACCAGCAATCATTGGCACTGCATAGGTAGAAAATTTAACATTATATTCGGGACTAAAATTATTGATGGCTTTTACAAACCCCATACTGCCAAGTTGATATAAGTCATCGTCTTCTATGCCCTTATTTTTATAGCGTTTAATTACACTTTTAATTAATGGCGAATTTTCTTGTATTAGCCTTTCTTTAGCATATTCATCACCCGCCTGTGACAAACCAACCAAATTTAAAGTCTCTTCATTTGATAGCATAGTTATACCGCCTGTTTGTTTTCTATACGTTTGCACATCTCCACTATTAAGCCTTTAACCTTATTATGTTTAACTACAAGGCTGTCCATAAAACTATCCATAACGGTAAATCCCATACCACTGCGCTCTTCATCTGGTTTTGTGGTATAAAAAGGTGTTAAGGCTTGTTCAATATTTGCAATGCCAACGCCATTGTCTTTAATAACAATATGTATTTTATCTTGCTCACGAGATAACAACATTGTTATTTCCCCAACACGATTTGGATATGCGTGCACTACACAATTGGTTACTGCTTCACTCACGGCAGTTTTTATATCACTAATTTCATCTAGTGTAGGGTTTAATTGCAAACAAAATGCCGACACACATGTGCGTGCAAAAGCCTCATTTTCAGGCAATGATTTAAATTTAATTTCTATTTGATTTTTCATATAATCTCCTTAATATTTTAGGCAAATTCACCTTTAACATATCTTTGGCATAATGTCATACAATCCAGACATTTGAAATATCTTTTCTGCTTGACGCGATGGATTTATAATATAAATTGGTATATTGCGACTTTGCAATCTTTTGTATCTGCCTATCATGACACCAATTCCAGTACTGTCCATAAATTCTAATTGCGACAAGTCAAATATAACTTTATTAAAATGTTTTTCATGCTCAAATGCATTATCTAAACTTGTACGCACATATGGCGCACAACACTCATCTAATTCTCCAATTAATAGTATATATAACGCTTGATTATGCACCTTTGCTTTAATTTGCATCTTAACCCCTCCTTGCTATAATTTTAACATATGCAAGCATAAAAAAAAGAGCAAGTATTGTCATAATACTTACTCTTTTTGACTGATTTTGTAATATATTTTATCAATATTAAATCACATTTTTAACACAACATACAACGTATATGCCTTAATATTTACACTATATATCGTTATATTTTTTTAATTTCGTAACCATCTTTACTATCAAGTATTTGATAGCCCAATGCAGTGATTTTGTTGCGCATTTCATCGGCTACTGCCCAATCGCGTGCTTGCTTTGCTTGCCAACGAGTTTCAGCCATATCTTTAACCTCTTTTGGAATATCATCTACCACTACTTCACCTTTAAGCAAATCTAAGCCTAGGACTTTGTCAAATTCTTTTACTAGATACAACTTATCTTCATCAATTATATTTGCCTTTAATGCATCGTATAGAACTGTAATGGCCATAGAAGTATTTAAATTATCTTCAATAGCCGACACGAACTTATTATATAACTCTTCTGCCTCATCGGTTACGCTTTCCTTAATCATATCAATTAGTTCAGCATCAGAATTTAAATTATGCAATTTCATAACATCAGTTTTTAATACCAATGTTTTTTCTTTTAACTTATCATAAGCCGAAACAGCGCCATCAAGACGATCAAAACTAAATACAAGAGGCTTAGCATAGTGTGACATCAAGCAAAAGAATCTATATGCAAGTGGACTATATCCTTTTTCCTTTAAACTATCAATGGTTACAAATCCACCTTCACTTTTGCTCATCTTGCCATTTTCGCCATTTAAATGCTCAACGTGGAACCAGTAATTACACCACTTGTGCCCTAAATATGCTTCACTTTGAGCAATTTCGTTGGTGTGGTGTGGGAATTTGTTGTCAACACCACCACAATGAATATCTAGGTATTCGCCAAGATGCTTGCACGAAATACCGCTACATTCAATATGCCACCCAGGGTAACCTACTCCCCAAGGGCTATCCCATT
>JAZUAB010000013.1:0-14840 GCA_045637745.1 Candidatus Onthoplasma sp.
ATTTTTATTGATTTATTTTTAAAATATTCTGCAATTATTTTTATGCTGGAAATTATTAAATTATTTGCTTTTAAAGATAGCATTAGATAGGCGCTTCTAACAGAGTGTGAGTTTAATTTTTCTGAAATAGATGCTAGGAGCGATATTAGTTGAAAAGGGTTGTTGTCAATTGTGATACTATTGGTTGGGTTGTCCTTATAAACCAAATATAATATTTCCTTTGCGCGAAACAGGTTGTCTTGAATTTGTTTTTGTATTTTGGTTGGCAAATGAAAGTTTTGTCGATTAAGAGTTTTTATAATTGTATTTAAATCTGTGATTGCTGGAAATTTGTTTTCTGAAAACTTTTTAGAATATGCGCTATTTAATTGCTCGTACTGCTCGGGGGTAAAAATATAATCAAAACTATCCATATTTTTATATATGAGACATTTTTAATTTTAATTCCTCTTAAATTCAAATTAAAAATATTTTAAATCCAAAAAAAATGCTATAAATAAGGGTTTTGTTTAATTTTAAATGGCAAATTAAACGCTTTAAATTAATACAACATTTAAATATTTTTTGAATTTTTCCCTAAAATTTATTTGTCAAATTTTATATTTATATTTATTATATTAAAACTTGCTCTAATTTGTTTGATAAAATTGTTGTATTGTGTTAAAATAATAATGAGATTATCATTAAAATTAAGGGGAACATATGATAAGGGTGAGAGCGAAAAATTGGTTGTTGAGCATTATGCTGATTATGGCATGCTTTTGTTTTTTTGGATGTAAGGATAGTGAGGTTGGGGTTGATAGTGTTGCGTTTACTGAACAGTCAATTTCATTATTGGTGGGAGAAGAGTATTCTCCAGAGGTTAAAATTTTGCCAAGTTATGCAGCAGATCGCAGTTATACTTTAATCAGTGACGACACAACGGCTTTAACGGTTGATGGTGGGACGATTACTGCTGTTAAGGCTGTAAGAGGTGTTAGGTTAAAGGTTGTTAGTAATAATAATGCAAATGCCAACGACATTATAGTTGTGGACATATACGATGAGCCTATTGATTTGAATGTGCCTACCAGCCTAAGTTTTAATGGCGATACAATTAGTTTTGTCGCTCAAGACAATCTTGGTGTTCAATCTTATGAATTGAAGGTGGCTGGGCAAATAATCAATATAGGCAACAATACAAATTACAGTTTTGACAATTTGTTAGGCAAAATTGACAATTCTTTACTGTATAATCAACAGGTTTCTTGCAGTGTAAGAGCTGTTGGTGATGGCAATGTGTTTAAGACTTCAAACTTTAGTCAAGAGATTAAATTTGTAACGTTGTCACAAGTTTCAAATGCATATGTTCAAAATGAGATGCTGTATTTTAATGGCATTGCAAATGTCGCTAGTTACATCGTTGATGCAATTGCTGATGGTAAAACTGTTTCTTCTTTAACTGTTAATAATGTGGGTTTGGAAGCCAAACAAATCAGTGTTGATATAAGTCAATTTACCGATAGTATTAATGGGGCAAACTATACGCTAAGCATTAAGCCAAATTTGGATAGTTATAGTAATTTGGGCATTGATGTATATGGTGGTAAGGCGGTAAGTATTGGCTACAATGTTCTTGCGCAGGTGAAGAATTTGGTTATTAATAACAGAGTGATTAGCTGGGATTTTGTTGAAAATGCTACTAGTTATACTGCGAAGTTGTACAAGGGCGGAATAATGTTGCGCGAGTACCAAAACATACAGTCTAACTACATTGAGATTTCTGATGAAGATGCGGGGTATTATAGTTGCGAAGTTATAGCCAACTCATCTGCAAATAATACCACAACCGGAAAACTTTATTCAGATCAACTTGATTTCACAATTTTGTCGGCTCCAATAGTTACGGCAAATGATAATGTTGTTTCGTGGTCAGAGGTTGCTAATGCTGAAGGATATTTAGTTACAATTAAAAATGCAAAAGGAATTACACTTGCATCTAAAAAATTTGTGATTGGAAACACTTATGATGTTAGCCAATTTAGTGCGGGTGAATATACGATAGAAGTTGCAAGCTATGGTAATGGAAATAATATTTTAACATCGGTATATTCGGCAACAACTGATTGGACGGTTTTAAATGTGGTACAATTAAATATCGAGAACAAAGTTTTATACTGGGCAGATGCGGATCCTTCAAGTAAACAAAAATATCATATTCAGTTTAATACTGGCGGCAATGAAATTGATTTAGAGTTAACTGAGGTGGATTATGAAACGGATGTATATGGTTATGATGAGATAAAAGGAAAACATTTCTTTAATTTGGCCGGATATAATTTTGAACCTAATACATATACGCTTTCGGTTCAAAGCCTTGGTGAAGGTTCGGTGTTTGATGCAGATGTCAATACAACAAAACTTATTAAGCTGGCAGACGCTAAAATTAATTCATTAAGCGACAAAATGTTTGCTATAGATACAGTGGCTGGCGGTATTAGGTATGAATTAAAGGTGTATAGTGCTAGCGACGCCGATTTGAGTCAACCTCTTGAGAACGTGATTTCTGGCACGGGAAGTTCGTTTGCTGTAAACACGTCAGATCTAACTGCTGGCGATTATGTTGCAAAAGTATTTGTGTATGGTAATAATTTAGAAATATTCGATGCTGACAATAAAACTTCTGACACATCTACTATGCCATTTAGCAAGCTTGAAACTCCAAGCCTAGATGCTAACAAATCAAATGTGACATTAGAGTGGTCAGGTGTTAATAAGGCTGGGTCATATAAATTATATCAGGGCGAAAATGCTCAAATTTTTACACATGAAACTGATAAAACCGATAAATATAAATTTTCTGTATCAAATTTGACGGCGGGCGATTATGAATATAAGATTCAAGCAATAGGCAACAAGTCGGATATTTTAGATAGCGATATCTCAACAAGAGAAGTCAAAGTTAAGAAACTATCAGCACCTCAAATTGCGTTTGATAAAAATAGTCAAACATATACAATGTCTTGCTTAAATACAAGTGATGAAGCGTTTGTTGAAGAGTATATTTTTAGTATAAATGGTAAAAGTGTTGAAGTTGATTCTAATGGGGTGGCGGATTGCTCTAGCGAATTTGTTGAAGCGGGTACCTATTCTGTACTAGTATATGCTAAGCCTATTGATGAGGCTGGAACGGATTATAAGTTGATAATGTCTTCAGGTCAATCTACACACACAGCTTCTAAGTTGGCTGGCGCGACCTCATTTGTAATTTCAAACGGTAAATTGTTAATAAGTGGCGGAAGTTTGGTTGAGTCTGGTTACAATCTATCTGTTCGTATTGATTTTGGTGTAGAAGGTAATAAGACGGATGATATTGTGTTTACTGGCTTTACATATAGTGCATCTGGCTATGGATTAAATTTATATGATAGCGATTACAATGCTTTAAGCGAACAAGTCGAAGCATTGTTAAATAATCCTTCAAGTTACAAGGTTTATACAACTGTATCTAAAAATGATGCAACTGTAGTAAGTTCAACCGAAAACTTGTTGGATGCAAGCCTAGCGGTTTTAGAACGCGTTTCAACAATTAGTAAAAACGGGCAATCAATTGAGTTTAATGATGTTGATGATGAAAGCGGATATATTGCAATTGTTGAATTGCGTGGACAAGAACATCAAATAGAACTTACTTCCGAACACTATACCGCAAAGGCTGGTGGCTCTCAAGATGTAAATAGTTTATCAAAAGAAACGTTAATTGGCTTAATGCCTAGTGCTAAACCTGCATTACAGTACGTGGAAGGCGAGTTGTACAAGATTTCATTTGTCGCTGTATCCAGCGAAACAAATTGTATGGCAAATAGAAGCACAACAGTATATGAATTTGAATTTTTGCGCGCCCCTTCAGTAAGTATTGTGGAAAGGGCAGATGCAAACACTAAATATGTGAAAATATTAAATAATAATGATAAAGTAAGCGCGTATGATGTTGTCATCAGCCAAGACGAGACAAGTAAAACAGGGGTGTGGACTAAAACTGGAGAAGACGCTACATATATTAACCTGGATGAATTAACACAATTTGTTGCAGGGGATGTTTCAATATCGGTTAAATCCAAAGCTTCATCTGGAAATTATTTTGAAAGCACCACAACCAACATCAGTGCTGAAAAAATAGGAAGTACAGCAATATCTATTGAAGACGGGGTATTAACATGGAGCGTGGTTGATAATGCTAAACAATATAATTTGGTATACATTACTGGCGGTGTAGAAAATGTTAATCCATTAAAGGCTGGCGTAGAAAACTTCAGTATATCTGGCGATAAATGCGCCTACGATTTTGCTGGATTTGATACCAACAATATTAAAAATTTGAACTTGTATTTACAGGTCGATAGCATATTAAATTCTGGTTCTGATTACTATATAAACTCAAATAATGGTGAAATGTTTGAGAATGTGTATAAGTTGCCAACTTTACCAATAAGTGTGGTAGGGGGTAAACTTGTCACAGAAATTGACACTGCAGATTTCCTTAAGACTTCAAGTGTGGAATTGTTGATAAATGACAAAAACACCAGTATTGATATAACACAAGAACAAGAATATATAACAATAAGTTCTACGCTTATCAAAAGTACGATAACTATTGATCCAATTATATTATTAGATTATGGTGTAACAGAATTAAAGGAAGAGTCAATTAAGATTAAACTTTATTCTAAAGATAGTACAACGTTGAATTCGTCTGTTGCATCAAAAACTGTAAAGGGGCTATTAAAGCCAAGCAATCTAAATATTATTACAGCCGAACACGAAATTAAGGAAGGCGTAATTGATGAGGTATTTGAAAAAATTAGTTGGACTAATCCAACAGCTAATATATACGATGCGGGCAATCAATTAACATACGTATCTAATTATGAAATTGTGATGACATACAGCAAGTATGAAGAGTTGACGTTTAAGTTCTACGACACAACCACAACATTTATGATGCCTACCGATTATGATTTGAATGATAATGGCGAAATTGAAGATGATGAGAAAAATATTTTTGGCGCCGGAACATATACGATTAAAGTTAGAGCGCTGACTAACAACAATGAAGATATTGTGGCTTCAGATTATTGCGATATTATAAGTATTACGGTTCTTGAAACTCCAACATCACTACAAACTGAAAATGGAAATGTTATTTGGTCTAGTGACACTCAAGCTGAATATTACTCAGTAAGAATATATAAAATGAATAAAGCTGCGAATCCAGAATTGATTTTATCTACTCGATCAGATGTGAATAATATAGATTTATGCAATTTGGCTCCATTGGAAACTGGTGTTTATGGGGTTACAATCCAATCTAGGAATAGTCAAAGCAAGGTGCTTGCTAGTAAGGAAAGTGAGATGTTGCAAATTATCAGATTGCCTCAAGTTCAAAGTTATTGCATTAAAGACGGGGAACTATATATTAATGTGCACAAGTTCTTTACAAAGGCAGAAGTGTATTTAACCACTACTCGTGCAACTGATAACGTAACTCATAAATTTGAAATTATAAATAATGACTTGGGTGAATATAGCAGACTTGTTGGTGAAATGCAAAATAATGGTAGCAATTGGATTGACACTGATATATTAAGCACATATAGTAACGATAGTTATTATGTTCAGGCAAAATATGTTGGAGAAGGTGGCAGCGTGGACGGAACATTATTAAAGGCATTATCTGAAAACCATACTGTAACAGTGAAATTGCTTGGCAACACTGCTATACTTGGCGCAATTGTTTCAGGGCATACTAGCACAGCTGCAAATTCTAACTTTGGAGGCGTTAATTCAGTGGAAAAACTGATTACTCCAACAGTAAAAGTTAGCGAAACCGAACAAGGTGTAGTTGTAGTAAAAATTCCAGAAGGCACAACATATGAATCTATAAAGTACTATGATGATGGGGTAAATGCACTGCGCGGAGTTTACTTATATGATGTAACAATTAAGGCTAGCGACACATACCAATTGTATGTAGCGCAAATATTTGATTTAGGCCTTTTGAATGAAAGTTTGGATGCTGTGGGTAGCAAATTGCTTACTGATGCATCCGGTCTGATGCGCTTTACTTATAACGGAAACACATTTAATGTAATTAATGGCACAGATATAAGCAAAACAGAATTAAAATTCAATTTTAAGGCGGAAAGTTATGCTTATTATACCATTAGTGGTTTGTATTCAGACTTTAACTTGAGTTTAGGTGGAGATTTTAGATTGACTTGTAGATTAATGGGCGATGACACAAAATATGCTAAATCTAATATTACGCCAGAAGCGGTTATAAAAAGATATGACCCATTAAAATTAAGTGTTGGCAATGGAGTTGTTTCTTGGGAAAATATCGCTAGTGATGTTGACGAACCAATCTATGTGATTACATTAACTCAAGGCTCTGGGGCTGATAAAAAAGAATATTATTTGGCACTATATAATGCTAGGTATAATTTAGACGACGTGAAAGCAGGATTAAATGATGGAAGATCATATATATATGATACAATCAGTTATATAGCGACTGGAGAATATAGAGACGCAATAATTACGTATTCACGCCTAGCAGATAAAATATACGAATTAACCGGAAGCTCAAACGGAGGATCGTATAGTGCAAGTATTATGGCGTACTCTATTGACAGTACGGCTACAAACAAAATAAGGGCTCAAAGTGCAGAGCCTGTAACTGTGGAATCTCTTGCGAAGACAGATATATATGTAGCCAATGGCAAACTGGGGTGGAATCTTGTACAAATAATTAATAGCGATGCATCGGGCTATGAATATGTATACAACTATAAATTGGAAGTACTAAATAATAGTGGCAATGTTATGTACACTATGAACTTGAATAATGGTGCGGGTCAAGAGCTTGTTAGTGATTTGACAACACTGTACTCAATCAGTTTAGACGGCTCAAAGGCGGTGTACAATGTAAACGAAATGTTAAAGAATGGTCAAGATGATGGCTATACAATGGAGGCGGGTAATACATATAAGTTCAGGTTGACCACAATGGCCAAAGCCGAATCTAACACATATGTAAATTCAGTATCAAGCATTATCGAAAATGTAAGCATTTTACCAAGTTTGACAAAGGTGAGAATGGAAGATGGGTTATTGAAGTGGAACACCACCAAAAGCAATACCGTGGAAATCTATATTAAATATATTATACCAGGATACACTGATCATAATGGAAATACAGTTCCTAACACAACAGTAGAGTGGACGCCTGAAGTATCTGGAAATAGTTTTGAGTTGCCTGACTCAATTGTTGATGATGGTAGCACATCAAGACAACTTGTTGCCGGCTACGACTATGAAATTAAGGCAAGATTATTGGGCAATAATACCACACTTAATGGCTTCTATATTGATATGGCTAATGCTGATTATGGTAATACAACACAACGTTTAACAACCATTGCTAACAACATACGTACTAACAAGGGCGTGTTGACATGGGGACAAATCACTGGACCTTATGCTGAAGAGAAGGTTCAATACCAAGTTCATTACACTTTATCTGATGGGACTATAGGAAGCACTGGATTGTTAGATGATGCAGAATTTGACTTTGCAAACCTTGTATCAGGCGTAATTAAAGCAACAATCACCGCTCATCACAACAATTACTTTACCTCAAAGCCATCGGCAGAAATTGAGTTGACGAAGTTGAACACTCCAGATGAAAAAACAATCAAATATAATGGGCCAGACAGTGATAACCCTCATACAATTTCATGGGATAAAGTAAAGCTTGGCAAAACGGAAATTGACAATTATTATATAAGCATTATGGTTGGCGATAAGGAGGTTCACACCGAATTATGCAATTCAAACATTTGGCAAATAAGCGATAAGATTACATCTAATACATTTATGATTGCTATTAGGGCTGTAAGTGTTGATACTAACGGCAATGTGATTAACAGTGACTATACGTCATATCAAAGCGTTGGCTTGCCTGAACAGGTGGACACCACAACATTTAAATTTGATGAAGCTCTTCAAGCATTTGTTTGGGAGGCTCCAAACGACTGGACGAGCACGGACGTATATCATATCTATTATAATTATTCAGCAACTGAAAATGGAATCTCTAGCCAAAGTGAGCCGATAGAGATTAATAATTATGAAGAAAAAACTGAATTTGAAGATGGGGAAGAAGTCGTAAAGAGATATTACTATTACCATCCAAGAGCAATAGGATATTATAGTTTTATTTATGTTCAAATTCAACGTGCTGGAAGTCTATTGTCACAACCAACTTATTGTATGGAAGATGGAAACATAACCTACAAGTTGCATTTTGATTTATTTGAAGATGGAGATGGAAGCGACAAGTCTCCTTACATAATTACAACTGAAGAGCATCTACGTAATATTCCATATTTCCTAAATGCAACATATGAGTTGGGTGGCAACATAACTTTATCAAGCCCAGACCCAATTACAATCTCAACTCAAGTGTTTAGTGGAACTATAGATGGAAACAACAACTATATATATCAGTACGCTCTCAAGGCTTCCGACGAGCATCCTGAAGCAAAAACTTATGCTGAAGCAAAAGCTGGTGAAAACATTGCTCTTGGAGCATATAATGGTCTATTCCACAATGTTTCAGGCGCGACATTTAGAAATATTAACTTATCTCAATTTGTTTACAAAGGATTTGTGAATGATGTTGAGAAATTGGGTTCAGATGCCTATGGTAAAATTTACTTGGGAATTCTTGCAGGAAAGGCGCAAAATACCACATTTGATACAATAACTATTACGTCAAGCTATATCAGTGTGGCCAAAGATAATAATTATAAAGATGACGTAAACATTTATATTGGAGCGGTTGCAGGATATTCAACTGAAAGCTCATTTATATCTTGTAAAGTTAATATGGCTGATAATGGTTCAACAGAAAATATTAATCTTTATATTGTAGGGACAAGCTGGAGCGAGGTGTATCTAGGAGGCATTGTCGGTTATGCTGAAAATAGCACAAATGACAAGTTTACGAACAATACCACTGGAACGTTAACAGATGACGAGGAAAATACAACTTATGCAAATGCATTTATTGTTAAATATTCATTATCTTCAATCACAGGGTATACAACAGTTCCAAAATTCTATTTAGGAGCAGTCACTGCAAATCCTGATGCCACGGTTGATGATACAAATACGTGTTATTGCTCGTATGGCACTAGAATTGACAACGCTGTTCAAACCCAACAGCAGACTGGTAAATGGATGAATGATCCTAACGCATAATGACCTAAATATGAGGTTTGATTTTAGCAAACAATATTACGCAGATTTTAATAAAGTTGAAAAATTTGTATAAATTTGCGTAATACATTTGCTTAAATGGCGGGATTTGTGTTAAAATAATATAAATGTATTCAAGTATTGCTAAAAAGGGGAGATAATGAAATATACTAGTGATATTAAGGAAATCAAAGAATTTGGATTTGCCAAATCAGTACTATATAATATTGTTTTGGCGCTATTTATAACACTTGCATTATGCGTGGCATCAATATGGATATTTGGATTGAGACTAGATATTGTGCTGAGCGATAGTATGAGTCCAGAATTCTACAAGCATGATATTGTTGTTATTAAGCCGTGCGATGATTATAAGGTTGGAGATATTATTGAATTCCAAATGGGCGTATCAAAACCTGTTACTCACCGCGTTCAAAGTAAACAAGGAAGTGGCTCTACCGCGGTTTATATTACCAAGGGTGATGCGAATTCAAATGAAGACGCATCCGAGGTTAAGGCTAGCGACATCAATGGCAAAGTGATTGCTATTATTGATGGTGGAGAGCACATATATCAATTTATTAAATCAAATTATTTCTTATTTATCGATATCATATTGGGCGTATGGGTGTTGACTAGTACGCTTAGTGGCGAGATTGAGATGCGCAAACATAACATTGCAAAAGCGGAATAAATTCAGGGGGAATTTAAGTGCGTTTAGCTAAGGGGATAAAATTTAATATAATTATAGCTATACTTTTATGTATAGCTTTTGTCCTTAATGCTGGGTACACTTTAGCTGCAGCAGCTTACAGCCTTAATGTATCATCTATAGGCGATAGTCAAACTGAAACTTATACTGAATTTGCTAGTATGCAAGGCGAGGGTACAGGTTATAGTGAAACTTATACTTATGCCGTAGGCAGCGTAAACAATTCAATAAAACTAAATTATGGGTTTAGTCACAAATACGATATTGCTGTTAAATTTGAGGCAACCTATAAAGATGGCGAACATCTTGCAAAGGACTTTTCATTGGATATGGTTGATCGTGATAAGTGGTGTGTTGATATGCCAATGGTTAGCGATTTGGATCGCCGGGGGTCATATTATGCATTAGCGTCAACATCTAACAGATTGGAAGGTGTTATGTATTATATGGGAACGCTTGAAGGGACGGGGTATTTGCCTATTATCAGTGGAGTGACATTCTATACTTCAGGCAATAATACATATGTAAACGAGGCAGATGAATTAACTATTACAGTAACTCCAATTTATTCTAAGTCCACTGGGACCTATGATAGCACTCATAAATTTTATACCACATCTAAGTTTTACAATTCGGACAAGACGGCGATTAACAACTGGGTTACATATATGACGGCTTATCAACAAGATAAAACAAGGGTGGATGAAACTAAATGTATGTATTATAACGCGTATAGCACAGAGGAAACTGCACTTGAATATCCTTCTGACGACTTAAGTTGGGATGGTGAAAATCTTGTGATGCCAACCGAGTTAGAGCGCTCTAATACTGCTTATAAATATAAGGTTATTCGCACACAAACGGGCGAAGATGCAGAAGGCAACGCAATATATTCATATGCTACATCATATGACAATGTTATTGCTGGCAACAAATATTATGGTGGATTGGGGGTGTATGTAATTCCTGGCTCTAGTCTTGTGACAGTAGACATAAGTTTTAACTACGACTGGTACGACTGCGCAAGCAATCAAATTATCACAGGTGATGTAAACCCTATTGGATATAAGTTTTCTAATGAAATGACAAAAGTTGGAACTGCATATTATTATAATCGCACAATTAGTGAACCAACATATATTGACGTGTTAGAGTATATGGTGTTGACAGCATCATCTGGCTTTAAAACAGCACTTAAAAATGGCTATAAGGTTGTAATATACAATCTGACCGCTAAAACACACACATCAACTCCAACTGGTTGGACTAGCAGTGGTGAATCTACTATAAATTACGAAATAAATAATTCAAGCATACAGTCAGGCATTTTGATAAAAAAGGATAAATGGGCGTCTGGATCTACTCACGTGGAAACCGATGTTTCAATCCGCAATGTTGGCTCAACAGATTTGGCGATTAGCAAGTTTACCGTGAAAGGAACATTGTGGTATAGTGAATATGGTGATCAAACCTCTTTTAGTGAACAATCAACCGGCACATATTTGCAAGAAATCAGAGCAACTGATAATACTTTATTATATAGAGGCGTTGTTGTTGATGAAAATATGTGGACTTCTTCATACAATCCTACTACTCACGTATATACATTTACTAGGAATTCCGGCGTAAACCATATACCGAGCGGCAGTGCCATTACATTAATTAGTGGTGTGTCTGTGGCGCAACAAAGTTACCCTACAGAATATACTAAAATTGACGGTGTGGATACCGGCTTTATTCACGACTATTGGTGTACGCTTGAAATAACAGTAACCACAGCTAAGATAGATAAAGATGACATTACTCCGTATGTTGCTCAATCGACTTATACAGATTTAGAAGTTGAAACCAACGGATATTATTCACAAATTACATCAAGTAGTCCAGCATACATCTATGTGAGAAATAACACAAATCAAAATATTAGCAGTGTAACAATTCAATCTATGACACTACATCCGCTTACTAGCACAAACAAGCCTTTGCGTGATCAGATAAATACTGGTTCTAATGTTGGTTATACAGTTACTAACTATGTAAATGGCGGAAGTTCTACAACCGCAACAATTAATCTTCGACCAAACGAGAAAGTGCTATTATTTGCTATTACACCTAATTCAGATGCAATTATATATAGTTACAAACTTTCGGCTAATGTGTCGGGTGGCAAAGTTGATAACACCGCACAACTGACGGTTAACAACGAGGCTGGAGATGCAAATCTAATTAACACCAGTGATAAGTTGTACGAGTTTAGGCTAAAATCAACCACATCATTTAGTGGCAAGTTAGTTAATAGTGGTGACTTTGTGTGTAATACAACGGCATCAAGCGGGATGTATTATGCATATTACAAGGGTGTAATATTACCAGAACAATTAATTAGAGTGTTTACAGGTGTTGCATCAACAATTAATTTGCAAATTGATGTAATAGAGCATACTCAAGGTTGGAATGCTGGACGCTATATTGCCGGCAACTATTCTGCTTGGAGTGATGATACCAGTGGTGCGCTTGCCAATTGGTTGACGTCAATGCAAACTATATATGGCGAGCCACCTAGCAAACCAGTTTAAATTTAATAATGTAAACAATAAATATAATATTTAAAAATAAACTAAGAGAAATAAAAGGAGGAAAATATGCGTAAATATGCAATACCAAGACCAATATACTTTATGATTATCTTAATGTTAATATTGCTAAGCTTTGGCTCTACTTATGCGTATTTTTCTTCCAAAGTCATTGCCACGGCAGATATGTCAATGCACAATGTAAATGTCGCTTGGGCTGATATGTCATCAGAAAGTTTCTTGCGTGATGCCTTGATTTCAAGCGAGTTTAGTGACATTAATAATATTGCACTTGTCAACAAACTAAAGCGTGGCGAAAACGTGCAAATTCAATGCGTTGACAAAGATGGTGCTACAGTAGACGTGTTCTTAAGTGTGGCTACCGATGAGGCTAGCACACCAGTATATTGTCGTGTCAAGATACAAGCCACATATAACAATGGTACTGAAGACGTTGATTTCAGTGAATATATTCAGCCAAAATATAAATACCCAAATTCAACCGGAACTCTATCAAATGTTTCAACATATGGTTGGGTGTATGAAAACGGATATTATTACTATAAACAAGGTGGCAACTTAAAAAGTATTGCCGGCAATAATACCATAAGATTTCCCAACTATATCTATCTTTCAGAAGAGTGTAGTGCAGATTTGTTGGGGCGAGAGGTTAGCCTATCATTTAGGGTAGAAGCCGTTCAGGCAAGTGCTAGTGCTGTTAGTTCTGTGTGGGGAATATAGTAATTTAAAAATCATAAGGAGCATATAGTGAAACAAAAATCATTCACACAATTTAATATATTGTGGGTTGCAATAGCTGTATTGCTGATTTTTGTAACCGCTATGCATGTTGGTGCTACTGGTAGTTGGCTAAGCAAGGATGAAACGATTGTGTTTAAAACTCAAGTTGTTGGTGTTAGTATGAATGTGCAACAAACACTTAACAAGGGTAATGAAGGTGAATCAAGTGTTGAAATTGTAGACGGCGGAACCATATCTTTACAAACCGATATTATCGAGGCGAACACGGACTACCCTCTTGACGTGACGGTAACAAATGATGAGTCTGGCTTGGGTTATTATGTAAGATATAAAGCACTCGCAATAGTAAATGGTACGGAATACAACATTAATAATTTAATTGATACAGATTTTTATGTAAAAAATGATGGTTGGGCGTACCATACCGCAAATAGCAGTAGTTCAACGCCAACACAAATGAACGCAAAATCAACACGTAATATGCTTAATAGCTTTAGAATTCCATCTACAGCGGGTTCGGGATTAAGTATAGGAACGCTACAAGGCAAACATTTTAAATTGTACGTATACATTGAAGGCTCTGCCATAGGATTTTAAAAATATTAGATAAAAAGGAGGATTAATATGCCAGAAGAATCAAAAAAACCAACTAAAACAGCTGGCGGTGTTTCCAATTCTCCAAACAAAATGTCGGCAGAAGAAAAACTAAAACGTAGCATCAAAAATCTGTCTTACACTTCTGGTGGGACGGGTAGTATGAACTTCGAGTCTACAAAGTCGGCAAAAAGTCCGACAGCACCACAATCAAGCGACAAAACTCGTCGTAAAGTGGGCGGTGTTGTGCTGGATGTGGACACAATTCAAGACGCAACCAAACAACAATTGCAAACCAAAACCAAACGTAACAATGTTATTATATTAGTGCTTGGATTACTACTTGTGATATCATTAGTATATTTGGCTATTACTATAGCGGGTTACTATAATGCCAAAAAATCTCCAAACTGCCATTATAAAGTAATGGGTAGTGCAAATGCATCTTGGGAACTTAGACAGTCTGACAAAATGGACTTTGTAATAGCATCGGGCTTAGAGCCTAATATGCTGTATGAGGTTACATCTACACTTAATATCAAAACCACATCAACCGTAACCCTAACCATCGAGGTTAAGGCTAGTATTGATGGAGAGCCAATGTTGATTGCAGGTCTTTCTGGTGCGCATGACAAACTGGTTCGTATTTCAGATGATGAAAATAAGTTTGTATACGATGGCTCAATTACTGGTGGTGGAAAGTTCTTGATGTTTACAGGTATCGACTTTACCGATGCGCCCGATAACTTAACTTCAGACAATTTAACGTTAGAGATTATAGCGCACGTAAATATATTGCAATAAAGTCTTAAGGAAAACCTTAAGATTTTTTATTGTGTATAAAATTTATGTAAAAAAATTAAAAATATATCAAAATAATGTTGAAAATTGTTTGG
>JAZUAB010000014.1:0-6206 GCA_045637745.1 Candidatus Onthoplasma sp.
GTGCTACCTGGAACAACTACGGCGGACATAGACTTTGGGCATCTCCTGAAAAAATGCCCAATACATACTATCCCGACTGTGAAGCCGTTGAATACGCGTTTACCGATAACGGTGTTGTTTTAACTCCCCCACCACAAACTGCAAACAGACTTCAAATGCAAATTGAACTTATTATGAGTGAAACCGAGCCAACAATGGATGTTAAGCACAATATGACTAACATTGCCGATAAACCCCAGGATTTTGCTCTTTGGGCGCTTACTGTAAGTGCACAGGATGGCGTTTTAATTCTTCCTATGAACACAAACAATACTGGTCTGCTTCACAATAGAATGATCTCTGTTTGGCCCTACACCGATATGAGCGATAACCGTATTTTCTATGGTCAAAAATATATGACTTTACGCCAGGATAGAAACGCTACAACACCTGTAAAATTAGGTTTCGACCTTAATCAAGGCCTTGCATATTATGTTTTAGGAAACAGCGTATTTAAGAAAAAATATTACCCCAACCACCCCGAAGGCAGATACCCAGATGGCGGCGTTTCAATGGAAACCTACAACTGTGGATTATTCATTGAAATTGAAACCCTTTCGGAGCAAAAGTTAATGGCGCCAGGCTCTACCGAAACCCATTTAGAAACCTGGACAATGCTTAAAAAGCCTATGGAATTTGATGAAAGAGATAATGATTCTATTGATGCTTTTGTAAAAGCGCTTAACTAAATAATATTTAAGCCACGGCTGTGTTATATTTACACCGCCGTGGCTCTTTTTATTTATCTAAATCAAAAAGAAGGCAACCTTGAGATTTAAACTGAGCAATTTTTTTATCTAAATACATTGTTGAACATTTAAGTTTTTTGGCTAAACATTCTTTGCACAAAAATTCTTCTGCCATTCGGTTTATCATCTTTTTATAAAGTCCCACTTCATTCATTGTTAAAGTGACACCGCATTTTTCACATTTGCCCGACATTAAATATCCACAACCTTAGCTCTGTAAACCTTACAGTCGTGTGCGTCAATAGAGGTGATATAAATACCATCCTTAACAGTAACCTTTTCGCCCCTCCAAAGTTCAGTATGCTCTAAGGTTTTTCCGCTTGTAATAGGAAGACCTAAAACATCGGTGTCTACAAAATTATTGCCCTTTACATCACTGAAATTAAACATTCCAATAGCAATATCACCATTATCAAGATATTTTGCCCAAGTACAGTTTTCTTTTGCTACATCATTACCCTTTTGGGAAACACCTTGGAAAATCTCAAATGGTTGACGCTGTGCAGGGTCTTGATTTATAGCAATTATATCTTTATTTGTTAAAATCTCTTTGGCTTTTTCGTCCATATTTGTAATATCACAGCCAATCATAAGGGGTGAATTTAAGAAAGCCCAAAAAGAAAAGTGGATTTTATACTCGTTATAACCACAAAGACCGTTATCTTCAACATCAATAGCAACATTACCGGCACCATTCATACCAACAATAAGCATATCCATATCATTAAAGCAACCCTGACCATTGAATTTTTGAAGGGGGAACTGTCTCATAGCAAGGTCTTTAACAGACTCCCAGGTATCGTTAATATCGGGAGTAGAACGCCACATATGGGCGCCTGTGGATTTAATCCATTCCTCAACATTTTCCACACCCCAATTGCAGGCAGAAAAAAGAATATCTCTGCCACAATTAGCCAATGCAAGACCCATACTTTTATATAAATAGTGACCTTGAGTGGTAAACGGATGAAAGCAATAATCATACTTTAAAAAATCCACTCCCCACTCTGCAAAGGTGGCGGCATCTACAAATTCGTAATCATAGCTACCGGGGTACATTGCGCATGTAAGGTGGGCGGCACAGGAATACATTCCGAATTTAAGCCCCTTTGAGTGGGCGTAATCGGCAACATATTTCATTCCGTGAGGAAATTTTTCGGGGTCGGCAACCAACTTGCCGTCTACACGTTCTTTAAGTGACCAACAATCATCAATAACTATGTAATCATAACCTACTTCAACGAGGCCTGATTCCACCATAGTATCAATAGATTTAATGACAATTTCTTCATTAATATCAGGACCAAAGGTATTCCAAGAATTCCATCCCATAGGGGGCGTTTTAACAACCATAATCAAAAACTCCTTTCAAAAATTTTGTTTTGATTATGTATATATTATAGTAGCGTCTTTAATATTTTTCAATACTTTTTGTTGCATAAAGTAATAAAAAAATATCCCCTGAAAAGATAATCTTCAAGGGATATTTAAACTAATGAATTATAACTTTCCATTCAGAAAGATATTGTGCTAATAATACAACATCTGATAAATCAACATCTCCCGAACCGTTTGTATCTAAGGTGATAAAATTACAAGCAACATCCCATCCCGCAACACGTTGTGACAAAACTACTAAATCCTTCAAATCAACAGAAAAATCATAATTTATATCGCCTAAGAAATACTTAAGTTGAATTTCTCCGCCAGTTTTAACCATAGCGGGAGAACTTTGCTCACTTGCGTATGTAGTATCCGTCTCGGCTATTCTTTGATAAACACTATACACAGTAAACGGTGTAAGCCTTCTGAATGTATTATGAGACTGCCAATTAACACCATCAATACTATATTCGTAGCCTTCTACCGGCATAAGAGTAATTGTTGTGAGAGATAATCCGCCAATTACAGGTAATTCGGGTTCTGCAGCAGCGTATTTTGCAGTTGTTACTTCAAGCGCTTTGCTACTTTCACTTGCATAGGTATCACTAGTTTCGGCAGTGCGTTGATAAAAAGAATATTTTGTATTTACCAAAAGTTCTGAGAACAAAGGTGATGTTTGCCAATTAACACCATCAATACTATATTCATAACCGTCTGCTGCCTCAAGTTCAACCATATCAAAGGTTGTTGTTTTTAGGGTTGGCGCGTTAGGTGAAGCAGCAGTAAACTTAGGTGTAGTAAAGTAGGTATAGGGACTAAAATCACTAGCATAAGTAATTGCTGTTCCATATTTTATTCTACGCACCTTATAAGACATACCCGGAATTAAATCCGTAAAGATAGGTGAAGTTTGCACATTTGATTTGCCATCATCACTAAATAACATATAATCATAACAAGGTTCGTCTTCCTCAATCTCGACAGAAGTTGGCGTCAACACCTTTATTGTTGGAGCAGTTGGAGTTGGAGTGGGATATTTAGTTGTTGAAAAAGTTGCACCGGAGCTTGGTGACCCTGCCGGCTTGGTACCACTAGCTTCAAAACGTTGATAAAATGTATATTTTGTTGCGGGCAAAAGATTATCAAAAAGGTTTGATTTTTGCCAATTAATTTTATCTAAACTATATTCACATCCCGTAACAGACTTAATGGTAATACTGGTAGGTGAACTGCTTTCTAATTCAGGTTTTTCGGGAAGAAGTTCATAATCCCCTGCTTTAAGAGTTATATTATCAATATACAACTTAGTAACACTATCACTAAGATATCGAATATCAATATTAAAATCACTATTTTTATCGGTATAAAAAGGCACTTCTACCTTTTGCCAACTGCCAACTTCCACAGCACAAACTTCTGCATACACCTTATCACAATTATTATACAAGTAATCGTTTTTGCCTAAAATAGCAATAGTTTCAATTGCGCCATTAACAGCTTCTTCAGGCAAATATACATACATCTCGAGAGAATAGAAAGTGTTGTATTTCAATCCGCTAATTGGAAGAATAGCATCTCTATGACGCGAATTTATAGAAAGCGAATACCTACCCTCATAAGAAAAATCAGCTGTTCTAGAATAGTTGAACCAAGATACAGTATAATAATCTGTCCAATATCCACCGCTTTCATAGGCAGCCCAACCTTTTATGGTTCCGGTTTCAAAGGTGCCATCATAACCCAGAGTTTTAAAATAATCATCACCTTCAGCTAAAACAAAGTTTTGATTCACCAAAAACGATGTTAAAAACATTATAAAACAAAGTAAAAAAGATATAACTTTTTTCATAATACAAATCCTCCTATTATGTTAATCCTTAAAACGTTGCAAATTTTTATTACACTTAGACATTGCTGATTTAATTTGCTTGATATCACTATGGTTATTAATTGTATTTGCAACATTGCCATAGGATGAAATGGTAATTCTATTACAAATATTATGATATTCGTTAGAATTGTAGTTAGCAGAAACAATACCACCGCTATAAGATATTTTTCTACGATTAGTGCTACTATTAACTCCATTAAAAACACTTTGGAATTGAGTATGATAAATATCGCTAGTTATATTGTAATTAGAACTTTCTAAAAAATAATTTAAAAATGCAATAGCTCCATCAGGATTTTTTGCCTTCTTGGGTATTCCAAAGCATCTTGCCTTTACAGGTGTATATGCATTTTTGCCTTTAGGACCGGCAAACGGAACAGCCTCGATATTATTAACGCCACCTTTAAAATCATTAAACCAACCAAAATCCCTGCACATACCCTCTGTAGCGGCACCAAGAAGCGCAAGAGTTCCATTATTAAAATTCTTAAAAATATCGTCGGTTGCTAAATAATCATCTGACCTGAATTGCACCATTTCCATCCAAGCCTTGGTAATAAGACTTGTGTTATTAAGTTCTCCAATATTGCAAACAAAATTTGCATTGTAGCTATCATAGGAAACAAAATCAACACCCGCCGAAAGCATCATTAAATCAAGCTGCTGAAATCCTATTGTGTATATTTTATTTGCATTTTTTAATTTCATTAAAGCTTCTCTTTGGGATTCCCAATTCCATTTACCTTCTTTATAAAGCTGATAAGGAGTAGTAACGCCCGCATCTTTAAAAATCTTAGCGTTATAATAAATCACATAGTTTTGACCATCATTAAACCAATTATCTTTTTTTGCTAAGCCAAAGATTTTGTTGTTAATTTTAAAGGCATCCATATATACGGAATTTAAATTACCCGATGTTTTTGAAAGATAGTCATTTATAGGCTGCAAGGCACTGGTGACTGTTCCGGGAAAATTTTCAGAGCCAAACAATACTATATCAGGCGATTTCCCCTGAGATATTAACGATACCATTTTTGCATCATAGCCACTTGTAGCAACTGTGGTATTAATTTTAATTCCATAAGTTTTTTGGTAATTATCAACCACAACTTGCTCTTGCTTTGTGTAATTGCGAGGAATTAAAATATTAACGTCCTTTTTACTTGTAGAACTAACGGTTGCGGATGATGTAGTAGTGTTATTATTTACAACATTGTTATTAACGGTAGAGGTGGTGTTCTGAGAAAAAGAACTGTTTTCATTAGAGGTTTTGCTGTTATTTTTTGAAGAATTGTTATTCACTTTGCTTGATTGCGGATTTTTTACAGAACTATCATTATTACTCTCAAGAGGAGTTTGCGTGTTAGCATACGCGCTATTTTCATAATAATCATCTAAAGGAATTTTAGACACATTAGAAGCATCATCACCACAGGCCGAGCAAACAATAATAAGAGAAAGAATTAAAATAAAAGATAATATTTTTTTCATTACTACACTTCCTTTTTATGATTTCTTGCATACTACAATATATATTATTTTAGTAAGAAAAATCAATACAACATACCCAATCGTTAAGAAATAATGCCTAATCGTTAATCACCGATTGAGTTAGTATGTTTTAATTTATTATATATCTATAATTGTATTTTGTCAATATTTAGTTTAGTGAAATTTAAAAATAAACATCAATTTTTATTAATTCACTGAATTTAATAAAAATCAGTAGATTAACAAAGCGTATTTTTAGTATTTTATATTTAGTTATTAACCAAAAACAAAAACGCCGTTCTAAAAGAATGACGTTTTATATAATAATTAAATTGTTTAAACTACAATATTCCCTTATATTTTAAGAATATTTACCAAGCAAGTCGCAAAGGCTTTTAAAGTAGTCTTTATTTATGCTATATAATACCACTCTACCACGATTTCGTGTTTTTAGCAAGCCTGCTTTTATCATAAGCGATAAATGGTAATAAGCATTTGTGCCTGTAAAACCGAATTCCTGTTCCAAATCTTTAATAGTTATTTCTTCCATATTTAAAATATAGTTCAAAACATTTATTCTGTTAGTTTCTGAAATAGCGTTTCCAAAAGCCTCAAGTTTGGGTGGTCTTTGGTGCGTAGATAAAAGCATAACA
>JAZUAB010000015.1:0-3898 GCA_045637745.1 Candidatus Onthoplasma sp.
TTTTTTAAAAATTTTGTTTAAATCCTGCGTGTGCAATTGTTAATACGTAAATTTTATTTGCTCCGGCATATTTTAATTCTTTACAAATTTCATTTGAGGTGCTACCGGTTGTAAACACGTCGTCAATTAATAAAATGTTTAAATCTTTAATTTGCTTGCGCTTGTTTACCTTAAAACAATTTTTAACATTTTCTAATCTTTCTATTTTAGAAAGTTTTGTTTGGGTTGGTGTATCGCGAAGTCTAACTATGTCGTCAAAGACTGGCTTTTCGGTTAGACCTGATAAATGTTTTGCAAGTTCGTGCGATTGGTTGTAACCACGACTTCGCTCTCGTTTTAAATATAGTGGGACATAACAAATCAAGTCAAATTTCCAGTCTTGAATTAATAATGTGTCATACATTAAATACGATAACGGCTCTGCCAAGAATTTATATTTGGCATATTTAAATCTGTGTATTAGCGGAATGACTGCTTTATCAAATGTTACAGCGGAGCGGGCTAATTCAAAGTTGAAGTTAGTTGATTTGCAATTTAAACATATTCCGCTTCCGTCTTTTTCAAAATGGAGTCCGCATTTTGTGCAATAATGATTGCGAATAAATGGTAATGTGGAATAACAATTTTCACACATATCATATACATTTTTGTGTATAAGTTCGCTTTTACAACAGATGCATTTGATGTGGCGTGGATAAAATGCGTTGATAATAGATTGTTTGATTTTTGAAATTATACTCATAAATTAACCTTAAGGATTATATTTTTTACATTCATCTTGCAAATAGTCTTTTAACAATGTAAATCGCTTAGCGGTATAATTGTTGTATATCATACGTGCAAGATTTTGCTTACTACCAATTAATACAACAACTTTTTTTGCACGAGTTATTGCGGTGTATAGTAGGTTTCTGGTGATAATTATAGGGGCGCCTGATACAAGTGGAATGACCACCGCGTCAAACTCACTACCTTGACTTTTGTGGATGGTTATAGCGTATGCGAGTGTTAACTGATGTAACTCGCTACGTGGGTAGGTGCATATTTTTCCGTCTTCAAATTGAACTGTGGTATCATAAGTATTTGGTAAAATTTCAATAATGTGTCCAATATCTCCGTTGTAAACACCTTGGCCTTCAATGCGTTCGCCCCTATCGCCGATTTTGTAATATTCCATTTCGTAATTATTTACAATTTGCATAACTTTGTCGCCCACATGATATTTAATAAAGTCTTGTTCGACTTGAACGCCTTTAAAGTAGGGGTTTAAAACGTGTTGTAATTGTTTATTTAGATTGTCTATTCCGCAAACTCCCGCACGCATTGGTGCTAGGACTTGAATTTTGTCGCTATCAATTTTAAAGTAATTTGGCAGTCTTGTGGACACCATATCAATTATTTTGTCAGCGCAATCTTCTGGATTATTGTTTTGCTCATAAAAGAAGTCTTTACTTGCATTGTTGATTGTTGGCATTTTGCCACCGTTAATTAAGTGTGCGTTAACAATGATTAAACTGTCTTTATCTTGTCGATAAATTTGATTTAAAAATGAAACTTGGATTTGTTTTGATTCAATTATATCGCGTAATACATTGCCTGCGCCGACGGATTGTAGTTGGTCCTTGTCGCCAACCATAATTACGCGTGCAGTTGAACGTACAGCTTTTAATAGTGAGCAAAATAGGCTTACATCAACCATTGACATCTCGTCTATTATTATTACATCGGCATCCAAAGGATTGCTTTCATTGCGGTGAAATATGCTTCCGCCGTCTTTTGTTGGATTTGTTTCTAATGCGCGGTGGATTGTTTTTGCCTCTTGTCCGCAAGATTCACTTAGGCGTTTAGATGCTCTGCCCGTTGGTGCTAAAAGTAGCACTTTTTTGCGGGTTGCTTCTAGTATATTAAGTATACATCTAACTATAGTAGTTTTACCTGTACCTGGTCCGCCTGTTATAACGGATGCGCCATTGTTTAATGCTGTGTTAACAGCTGAAATTTGGTCAGTATTTAAAGTGATTTTGTTTAATGCCTGGTATTCGCTGATATGGCTGGAGTGGTCGGTTTGTTCGTCAAATATATTTTGTGACAATAAAACGAGTTTACGCGCAATATATAATTCTTGATAGTAAAATCTATTTGCTATAACAATATCTTCACCGTGATGAGTGAAGCATCTAACAGAGCCTTCAATTGTCATAAATTCTAGAACTTGTTCTAGCCTTTGTGTGTCTTCTGGTAAAAAATTTAATAATTTTAAGGCGCTGTCATATAATATTGCTTTTGTTAAATATGTGTGACCTTCTTTTTCGCTTGCTAGTTTTAAGCAATGTAATATTCCTGCGCGGATGCGCTCTTCGCTCATTGGGTCTACGCCGGTTTTTTGCGCTATTGCGTCGGCTGTGGCGAAACCTATTCCGTCTATATCTTCAACTAATTTATATGGATTGGTTTTTACTTGGTTGACCGTGTTTTCTTTGTAAATTTGAAATATCTTTAATGCTAAGTTTGTTGAGATTGAGTGTGATTGCAGAAACATTACCGCATCTTGCATGACTTTACATTCGGCGTATGCGCTTCCAATTTCAAACGCCTTGTCTTTGCTAATCCCCTTTATTTCGGCTAGCCTCATAGGGTTTAATTCGATGATTGCTAAAGTGTCGGTTTTGAATTTGTCAACTATTTTCTTTGCTGTAACAGGTCCAACGCCTTTGATTATTCCACTGCTTAAATATCGCTCGATGGCAAGGCAAGAGCTGGGTTGTAGAACTTTTACTTCTTGTACACTGAATTGCTCGCCATATTTTGAGTTTGTTGTGGTTTGGCCTTCGAGTTCAACTGACAAACCTTCATTGACTTGTGGAAATTTACCAACGGCGGTTATACGTTGGTTGTTGCTATTTATAATTAGAACGGTGTAATTGTTGTCTTCGTTTCTAAAAATGATATCTTCAATCGTGCCTATTAATTTCATAAAAATAATTATATATTAAATTCATTTAAATTGCAAGTGAGTAAAAGGAGTTAAGCAAATCTTGCAATATTTTACAAAATTTGTATAACTCTTTACAATTGTGATTTTTTTTGTTAAAATCTGCAAAGTAAGGAGAATGTATGCGAGTTTGCAATTTGGCAAGTGGTAGTAAGGGTAACTGTACATATATTGAAAGTGATGTCACTAAAATTCTTGTAGATATTGGTGTTAGCGCAAAATATGTTGAAGAATGTTTACGTGATATGGAGGTGGATCCGTCAACAGTTGATGCTATACTTATTACGCATGAGCATAGCGATCATATTAAGGGCGTGATTAATTTTGCTAAAAAATATTCTATTAAAATACTGTGTGCTGAAATATTGAAACAGTGTTTAATAACTCAATTGTCGGGATGTAGACATTTGATATCTTCGTATAATTCAAATTTTGAAGTAGGGGATTTAAAGATTGTGCCGTTTCCGTTGTCGCACGATAGTGTTGCGTGTTTTGGTTATAGGGTGATTGACGGGGATGCGAGTGTAAGTGTTGTAACTGACTTGGGGTATTGTCCTGATAGTGTGTTTAAGATGATTAAGTCGAGCGCAGTTGTTTATCTTGAAGCAAATTATGATCCTGAAATGATGTTTGCGTGCAACTATCCTCCATTTTTGAAAAAGAGAATAATGAGCAATCGTGGTCACCTGTCAAATAAAGATTGTGCATTGGTGGCAGAGAAACTTGTGTATTCCGGAACGCGTCAAATAGTATTGTCGCACATTAGTGAAAATTCAAATACGCAATTTTTGGCGTATAATACTGTCAAGAATTATTTAGAAAGTAAGGGTATAATTGTTGGGCAAAATATAAGGCTGGATGTGGCAAATCAAAATTCTAGAGGAACGATATATAAAATAAGAAAAA
>JAZUAB010000016.1:0-21727 GCA_045637745.1 Candidatus Onthoplasma sp.
AGGGGTATTATCGATTTGGTCGTAAGCGCGCTTTTCAGCAAAACCCTTAGCAGCCAAAACAGTAGTAATAGCAGCAGTTAATGTTGTTTTACCGTGGTCAACGTGACCAATAGTACCAATATTAACGTGTGGCTTAGTTCTATTAAATTTTTCTCTAGCCATTTTTTAAATCCTCCATAATATTTGATATTAAAATTATAATTTATCTTGACAATATAGTCAAGCATTTTGATTAAAATCTTTAAAAATTTTAATCCTGCAAAATACTTACATATTTCGCTATATATCACCCTTAACCGCAAGCAATTCTTACGGTTAAGAACAATATCGATTTGTTTACGCCTTTTTACGTTCGCCAGCAACTTTGTCAGCGATGTTTTTAGGTGTTTCAGCATAGTGGTCAAATACCATACTAAATTGTCCACGACCTTGTGTAGAGCCACGTAGGTCTGTAGCATAACCAAACATTTCTGCTAGTGGAACTTCAGCATTAATAACTGTACCACCTGGTTTAACGTCTGTACCAGACAAGATACCACGGCGAGAAGTTAAACCTCCCATAACTGTACCTAGATAATCATCTGGAACAACAACTTCAACCTTCATAATAGGTTCTAATAGTACTGGGTCAGCCTTAGCCATACCTTCCTTAAATGCCATAGAACCAGCAATCTTAAACGCCATTTCGCTTGAGTCTACATCGTGGTAAGAACCGTCATATACAGTTACCTTAAAGTCGATAACTTCATAACCAGCAATAGTACCAGCTTGTGCAGCTTCTTGAATACCATTATCAATTGGGCTGATAAATTCCTTAGGAATAGCACCACCAACGACTTTACTTTCAAATGCATAACCAGCATCGCGTTCTTGAGGTTCAAGAATAATCTTACAGTGACCATATTGTCCACGACCACCAGATTGTTTAATGTATTTTCCTTCAGCCTCAACGCGCTTACGGATAGTTTCCTTATAAGCAACTTGTGGCTTACCAACGTTAACGTCTACATTGAATTCACGTAGCAAACGGTCAACCATAATATCCAAGTGCAATTCGCCCATACCAGAAATGATGGTTTGACCAGTTTGTTGGTCTGTGTGAGCCTTAAATGTAGGGTCTTCTTTCATAAGTTTAGCAAGAGCCAAACCTAATTTTTCTTGTGCATCCTTATTCTTTGGTTCGATAGCTTGGTCAATAACTGGTTCCATAAACTTCATAGACTCAAGTATGATTGGATGACTTTCATCACAAAGTGTATCACCAGTACCACTATCTTTCAAACCTACTATAGCACAAATTTCACCAGCCAAAGCTTCAGGAATATCTTCACGTGAATTTGAGTGCATACGTAGTATTCGACCAACACGTTCCTTTCTGCCAGTTGTACTATTTAACACATAACTACCAGCAGTTAATTTACCGCTGTATACACGAGTAAATGTAATACCACCAACAAATGGGTCAGTTGCAATCTTGAACGCCAAAGCACTTAATGGCTCATCATCGCTAGATTTACGTTCAGCCTCAGTTCCATCTGGAAGTGTTCCCTTAATTGCAGGAACGTCCAATGGGCTTGGCATATAGTCAACTACAGCGTCCAACAACATTTGGATACCGCGGTTTCTTAATGCTGTACCGCAAAGTACAGGGTTTAATTTTAATTCGCAAGTAGCCTTACGAATAGCCTTCTTTAATTCTGGAATAGTGATTTCCTCACCACCAAAATACTTTTCAAGTAGTTGATCATCAGTTTCAACAACTGCTTCAACCATTTGACTTCTTAAATTTCGAGCCTCTTCCATCAAGTAATCTGGAACATCTGTTTCCTCGATTTCTTTACCTGTCTCGTCCTTGTACCAGTAAGCTTTCATTGTGATAAGGTCAATAATACCTTCAAAATCAGCTTCTTGACCAATAGGCATTTGAATTGGCACAGCGTTTGCTTTTAATACAGTACGCATATGACCAACAGTACGAAGGAAGTTAGCATCGTTCATATCCATTTTGTTAACGAAACAAATTCTTGGAACATGACAATCTGTAGCTTGACGCCAAACAGTTTCAGATTGAGCTTGAACACCAGCTCTTGCACTAAACAATGCAACAGCACCGTCTAGAACTTTTAATGAACGTAAAACTTCAACTGTGAAGTCAACGTGGCCTGGGGTGTCAATAATGTTAATAGCACAATCTTGCCAGTTACAGTGAGTACAAGCAGAAGTAATAGTAATACCACGTTCTTGCTCTTGAACCATCCAGTCCATAGTAGCTTCACCATCATGAACTTCACCTAACTTATGATTAACACCGGTATAATACAAAATACGTTCAGTAGTTGTAGTCTTACCAGTATCAATATGAGCCATAATTCCAATGTTTCTAATCTTCTCTAATGGAGTTGTTCTTGCCATATAAATTTTTCTCCTTTAAAAATTTTTGTGCGAAAAGCGTACTAATACAAATTAGTGATTGCACGCCATCGCAGATTTTAATAAATGCTTATTACCAACGATAATGTGCAAATGCTTTGTTTGCCTCAGCTTGTCTGTGCATATCATCTTTCTTCTTTACAGCACCACCGGTTGAGTTGCAAGCATCAACGATTTCAGCAGCAAGTTTATTTGCCATGCCTCTTTCGCCAGTTCTCTTACGAGAATATTCTACTAACCATCTAATAGCTAATGTTTGACGACGTTCAGCTCTAATTTCCATTGGAACTTGGAAGTTAGCTCCACCAACACGTCTTGCTTTAGTTTCCAATACAGGCTTAATGTTTTCCATAGCATTGTTCAAAGCTGTCATAGGTTCTTGACCTAGCTTTTCACCAGCCATTTCCATAGCACTGTAAACAATTTTTTCAGCAAGGCCACGTTTACCGTCAAGCATAACTTGATTGATAATCTTAGTTACAACAACTGAGTTATACTTAGGGTCAGCAAGTACTGTACGCTTTACAGCCGCATTTCTTCTTGACATAATTAATTTCTCCTTTTTAATATTCAATTTGTGCAATTACTCTAGCACACGAGCCTTATTGTATATACAACAAGGAATTTACTTCGAGCATATCGCTCATTCAACTAGCACAATCAATGTGCACACGGTTCTTTTAAACAAAAGAACAATTTACTTATCTTGCAGAATTAATATGCAAGATTACTTAGGGCGCTTAGCACCATACTTACTTCTACCTTGTTTACGCTTTTGAACTGCCGCAGTATCTAACGCACCACGAACAATATGATAACGTACACCTGGTAGGTCAGGGACTCTTCCACCACGAACTAATACAACGTTGTGTTCTTGCAAATTGTGACCTTCGCCTGGAATATAGCAAGTTGTTTCCTTACCATTAGACAAACGTACACGAGCAATCTTACGTAACGCTGAGTTAGGTTTCTTAGGTGTAGTAGTTGTTACGCTTACGCAAACGCCACGTTTTTGTGGACAATTGTTAAGCAAGATTGAACTGCTTTTAGTAGCAACCTTCTTTCTACCCTTTCTAACTAATTGTTGAGTTGTAGGCATATTCTCCTCCTTCAAAATTTTGCAACCATATGATTAAATGACCTATTCCAACCCGTTTAATCCGTATATGCAAGCTTTTAACGAACTAAACCATATATCATTTAATGTTACAGCCGGTAGCAAATTACACTATAACGATTATATTTTATCAAAAACCACCCTCTTTGTCAATACTTTGCAATAAATTAATATAAATATTTAACACAAATTTATAAATATATAATATAAACTTAGCTCATCAAGACTTTTACAAAATAAAAAAAGAGCAATCAACTGCCCTTTAGTATATTATAATTTTTCCATTTCGCTTTTAGCGTGCTCTTCGGTAACCAAATTCATTTCCTTGGTAGTAGCCAAAAAGTATTGCATTTTACGATGTTCGTTAAGTTTGTCAATAAACCCTTGCCCTAGTAACTTATATCTATTAACCAACACCTTGTTAAGCACTGCAAAATCTAATGTGTTGGCACTAGACAATGCAATCGCTGTGCCAGTGGCCCAATCAACAGGCGCTTGAATTCCGCCTTGACTAAAATCGCATAGCAAATTCATATTTTCAGGTGATATAACAATACGTTTAACAATATTAATCTTTTCAAAAATTGTGCGTGGCAACTCTTTTACAGCATTAGCATTAAGGTAATAAAATTCATAATACTTGTCCTTATCACCAAAAATACACTGAGCATTTTTACTTCTTTTCAATATCACTCTATCGCCATAAATTCCGCGACCGCGCTTATATTCAACAATTTCATAAAAGTTATTAATCAAAAAATCTAGCTCTGCCCAATTTTGAGCATTTACCTTTGTGTCCATAACTCCTCCTAAGCCAACGCGTCAACTAATATAACAATATTCTCCTTATTCTCTCTCCAAACTTTAATAAATGGAGATGGTGCATCAATTTCACAATCAAGTTTAACCGCACATTCAAACATTGCTGTTAGATGATCTCTAGCATTAACAAACGCATCTTCAACACTCTTGCCCTCTGTTACAATACCCAAATCGTGAATTGCAATAGTAAAAGCATCACTTTCCTTATCTTTATATAATACTGCTGGATAAACTAATTCTTTCATATTTAAACCTCTTTCGCTAATTAACTAAGTTTAGTGTATCACACCAAAACAAAAAAGTCCAACAAATTTATACACATTTTAAAATTTGTGTAAAAATTGTCAGACCTTAAAAACTCATAAATAATAAAGGGTTAACAAATTGATATGCGTTGCCCGCATATCATTTTGCCAGCCAAACAAAGTTGTGCCTTAAACAGATTTAAGCAAACTTATAATGACAATTCCTTTTCTTGAAGTTTTGCTTGCATAGCCAAAATAATTTCCTTGTCAATCACTCTTTCAGTTTTAGCAGGCATAACCTTTCCGTTTTCAATACTGCCTGTCCAAGTAGGATAAGACTTTTTCATATCTCTACCTCCTTTAATATACTGATACTATAGCATATATTTTTTGATTTGTAAATAGTTTTTGACAACTTTTTTAAAAAATTATGAAAAATATTAAATTCGCCTAAAATACTATTTTATAGTATATTGTGGCAATTAATTTTTAATTAATTTTTTAAATTGACAATAAAATTCCAAAATCCATGTTTTGATTACCTAAAGTAAAATTATGCAAACAACTTAAGTTACAAAAAAGAGCAACCGGTTAAAGTTGCTCTTTTAATATTAATCCATTAATTCAACATCTGCGAATTTGATATCAACGTCTTCGTTGAAGTCGTACATATTAGCTTGCTCAGTTTCCTTAGGAAGTAGTGCACGATATTGAGCACAACCTGTACCAGCAGGAATAAGCTTACCAATAATAACGTTTTCCTTAAGTCCTAACAAGTGGTCAACCTTACCCTTCAATGAAGCTTCGGTCAACACGCTACTTGTTTCTTGGAATGAAGATGCTGACAAGAAGCTTTCGGTAGTTAATGACGCCTTGGTAATACCTTGCAATTCACGTTTAGCAGTTGCAGGCACTCCGCCTTCGCTTAACACGCGATTATTTTCTTCTTCATATATACTGATATCCACACTGTCGCCAGGCAACAAGTTGGTATCACCAGCATTTTCGATCTTAACTTTACGCAACATTTGACGAATAATAATTTCCAAGTGCTTAGCGTTAATATCAACTGATTGAGATTTGTACACGCCCAAAACTTCATTCAATAGGTATTCTTGAACAGCCTTAACACCGCGAGTTCTTAATATATCTCTTGGGTTAATTGGACCTTCGGTTAAAGTTGTACCTGGTTGAACCATATCGCCAGGTTTAACCTTTAGTGTTACACCATAAGGCAACATATATGATTCCTCAGTCTCGCCCTTAACCACAACCTCATAACGCTTGTCAACGTTATTGATTTCAACCTTACCCGCAATTTCACTAACGAATGCAGCGCCCTTAGGATTACGCGCTTCAAAGATTTCTTCAACACGAGGCAAACCTTGAGTAATATCGGCAGTAGCAGCACCACCTGTGTGGAATGTACGCATTGTCAACTGTGTACCTGGTTCACCAATTGATTGAGCAGCGATAACACCAACAGCCTCACCAATTTCTACCAATTCATTCTTACTCATATTACGTCCATAACACTTAGCGCACACGCCGTGTTTAGCCTTACAAGTAAGTAGTGTACGAATATTAACCTTAGTAATGTCAGCCTTAACAATTTGGCTAGCCATATCTGCAGTAATATATTCATTAGCAGGACAAATAATTTCCTTAGTTTTAGAATTAACAATATTGCCAACGCTATAACGTCCAACAATACGATTTTCCAATGTTTCAATCAAAGTGCCATCTTTAACGATTTCGGCAACTTCCATACCCTTAACGCTTTCGCCAAGATTTTCAAAACAGTCAACTTCAGTTACTACAGTATCTTGAGATACGTCAACCAATCTTCTAGTCAAGTAACCAGAGTCAGCAGTTTTCATCGCTGTATCCATCAATTGTTTACGAGAACCACGAGATGCACTAAAGTATTCAATAGGAGTTAAACCACGTCTAAAGCTTGATTTAACTGGGATATCTGAACGCACACCAGATGCTACCGCTGTAATACCTTGCATACCAGACAATTGCTTAATTTGGTCGTTATTACCACGGGCTTTAGAGTCAGCCATCATCTTCAATGGGTTGAACTTGTCCAATCCGCCAACGACTGCTTCCATAACCTTTGCAGTAGCTTCGTTCCAAATCTTAATATTACGTTCACGCTTGTCATTTTCACTCATAAAGCCTTGTAGATACAAGTCATTATTTTGAGCCACTTGTGCTTCCGCTTCTTTCAAGATTGTAGCTTTCTTATCACTTTCAGTCATATCAAATAGTGATAATGATATACTTGCCAAAGTTGAATGTTTGAAACCAAGGTTTTTAATGTCATCAATCATAGTAACTGTAACATTAGTACCATGTTTACGATAAGCTAAATCAATAAGCTTACCATATTCTTTCTTTCCAACTTCTTTTTCAATTTCATAACGGAAGATGTTTTCTTTCTTAGTTCTATCTACATAGCCAAGGTCTTGAGGAACGCATCTGTTGAAGTAAATTCTACCTAAAGATGTTTCAGCACGACCTTCGCACTCTTCGCCTTCAAACATCATTTTACGGCGAACATAGATTTTAGCTTGTAGTGAAAGCTCGCCATTAGCAAATGCCATTTCAGCTTCATCTTCACTATTAAATACCATACCTTCACCCTTAGCTCCATCACGAATAAGTGTGATATAGTAGTTACCTAAAATCATATCTTGAGATGGCACCATCGCAGGGCTACCATCACTTGGTTTTAATATATTGTTAGAAGCAAGCAATAAATTTCTAGCCTCAGTTCTAGCTTCCACGCTTAGCGGAATATGAATTGACATTTGGTCACCGTCGAAGTCGGCGTTAAATCCGCTACATGCCAAAGGTGGAAGACGGATTGCCTTACCTTCGATTAGCAATGGCTCAAATGCTTGCACTGACAACTTGTGTAGAGTTGGCGCACGGTTAAGTAGTACTGGGTGTCCTTGAACTACTTCTGACAAGATATCCCATACAATAGGACGTTCTTGGTCGATCATACGTGTAGCCTTCTTCAAGTTATTAGTTTGATTCATTTCAAGCAAACGCTTGATGATAAACGGACGGAATAACTCCAAAGCCATCATCTTAGGCAAGCCCATTTGATAAACCTTAAGTTCTGGTCCTACCACGATAACTGAACGACCTGAATAGTCAACACGTTTACCTAGTAGGTTTTGTCTAAATCGACCATGTTTACCCTTTAAGCTAGCAGTCAATGACTTCAAATCTCTTTGACGAGAACCTTGAACTGGACGGCCACGCTTACCGTTATCAAACAATGCATCTACAGCTTCTTGCAACATACGCTTTTCGTTACGTACGATAATGTCAGGAGCGCCTAAATCCATTAACTTTTTCAAACGATTGTTACGGTTAATAACACGACGATACAAATCATTTAAGTCACTGGCAGCAAATTTACCACCATCGATTTGAACAAGTGGACGAATGTCTGGTGGAATAACTGGAAGTACGTCCATAATCATCCATTCAGGTTTGTTGCCACTCTTAATAAAGTCTTCAATAATTTCCAACTTTTTAGTTGCTTTTAATTTCTTTTGACCTTTAGAATTATGCATAATGTCAGTTAATTCTTTACGCTCTTTTTCTAGGTCAATATTTTGCAACAATTCTTTAACAGCTTCAGCGCCCATTCCAACTCTAAAGCCATTAAAACCAAATTTTTCAATTGCTTCGCGATATTCTCTATCACGAATAACTTGTTTGTACTCAAAGTCACTATTTTTAGGATCTAGCACAACATAGCTAACATAATACAAAACTTCATCCAAAAGCTTTGGTGACATATCAAGGGCCAAACCTATACGGCTTGGAACACCCTTGAAGAACCAAATGTGTGATACTGGACAAGCAAGTTCAATATGTCCCATACGTTCACGACGAACTTTAGAACGAGTAACTTCTACGCCACATTTGTCACATATTACGCCTTTGTAACGAACACGTTTGTATCTACCACAGCTACATTCCCAGTCCTTTTTAGGTCCAAAAATGCGTTCACAAAACAAACCGTCTTTTTCAGGCTTTTGAGTACGATAATTAATTGTTTCAGGCTTAGTAACCTCACCTCTAGACCAACTTCTGATCTTTTCAGGTGAAGCAATACTAATCTTAATTGAGTCAAAATTGTTTAATTCAAACATATATTTCTCCTATTATTCTCTAGTCATCCAAATCGTCAAATAATGCCGATTCGTCAAAAGTCTGTTCAGACACTTGTGATTCATAACTTTCTTCAATCTTATCAAATTCAACAGTAATATCTTCTAGTCCAACCTTATTTACAGGTTGAACTGCGTCAAATTCAACTTCTTGGTCAGACACTTCGTTGATTGACAATTCGTGTTGGTCAGCAGTTAATATCTTAACATCTAAGCCAAGACCTTGCATTTCCTTAACCAATACCTTAAATGCTTCAGGCATACCAGGTTCTGGAATTGGCTCGCCTTTCACGATTGCTTCATAAGTCTTGATACGTCCTTCAACGTCGTCTGACTTAATGGTTAGCATTTCTTGCAACAATCTACTTGCGCCATATGCTTCCAACGCCCACACTTCCATTTCACCGAAACGTTGTCCACCAAGTTGTGATTTACCGCTTAGTGGTTGTTGAGTAATTAATGCATAGGTTCCAATACTACGAGCGTGAATCTTATCTTCAACCATGTGGTCAAGTTTTAACATATACATCACACCAACGTTAGTCTTGTTTTCAAATGGAAGACCAGTACGGCCATCATATAATTGCATCTTACCATCTTCTGGCAAGTTGTTTTGACGAAGTAATTCTTGAATTTCTTCTTCAGTTGCACTGTCAAATCCAGGAGTAGCAACTTTCCAATCAAGATGTTTAGCAGCCAAACCTAAGTGCATTTCCAATAATTGTCCCAAATTCATACGAGATGGAATACCCATTGGGTTAAGCACGATATCAACAGTTTGACCGTTTGCCATAAATGGCATATCACTTTCAGGAAGAACAATTGATACAACACCCTTGTTACCATAACGACCAGCAAGTTTATCACCAGGTTGTAGTATACGCTTTTGAGCAATATATACTTTAACCATCATATTTACACCAGCGTCTAACTCGTCTTTATTCTTACGTGACAAGATTTCAACGCCTACAACTACACCAGCTTCGCCATTTTTAACTTTTAATGAAGTATTTTTAACTTCCTTAGTCTTTTCACCAAAGATAGATTTCAACAATCTTTCTTCAGGAGTTAAATCAGTTTCACCCTTAGGGGTTACTTTACCTACAAGGATATCACCTACTTTAACTTCGGTACCGATACGAACAATACCATTTTCATCCAAGTTCTTTAATGCTTCTTCACCAACACCAGCGATATCACGAGTAATTTCTTCGTCGCCTAGTTTAGTGGTTCTAGCTTCAGTTTTCACTTGTTGAATAGAGATTGATGTAAAGGCATCTTCGCGCACAATCCTTTCATTTACTAGTATCGCGTCTTCGAAGTTATAACCTTCCCAGTTCATAAAGGCAATAGTCATATTCTTACCAAGAGCAACTTCACCATTTTGAGTAGAAGCACCATCAGCAAGAACGTCACCAAAGTTTACTCTTTCACCACTTCTTACGATAGGTTTTTGGTTAAAGCAAGTCTTATCATTAGTTCTTTCAAATTTTCTTAAATAGTGGTTAACCACACGGCCATCATCATATTCAACAGTAATGTAGTCTGCACTTGAATATGTTACAACACCCTCGCCATCAGCCAATATCATAGCTCCACTATCTTTAGCTAACTTATGCTCAATACCAGTACCAACAATTGGAGAATCAGCTCTGATTAGTGGAACAGCTTGACATTGCATATTTGTTCCCATCAATGCACGGTTAGCCGCGCAGTGTTCGATAAATGGAATCAAACTTGCAGTCTCCGAAATCAATTGACTTGGAGATAGGTCTATATAACTAATCATATCACGACTAACAGATTCAACAGTTCCGTTATGACGACATACCACTTGGTCATTTGCAAGCCTACCTTGTTCGTCCAAAGGCTCTTTAGCAGTTGCGATATATTCATTAATGTCTTCATCCGCCATCATAAATACAATTTCATCTGTGACTTTACCTGTAGCATCTACTTTGCGGTAAGGAGTTTCCAAGAAACCATATTCATTGATACGAGCATAGCCCGCAATACTTGTCATCAAACCGATTGGTTGACCTTCTGGAGTGTTTACCACACAAATACGTCCGTAATGTGAATGGTTAATATCACGAACTTCGGCAGTAGCGCGTTCCTTCTTAACACCGCCAGGACCAAATGAGCTTAAACGACGTTTATTTCTCAAGCTTGATACAGGGTTAACTTGATCCATCAAAGCTGACAATTGAGATGTGCTCATAAATTCTTTGAAAGCCTTGTTGATATATCTAGCATTAACAACTTGCGCTGGAGTAATATCTGTCAAATCACGGCTTTGCAATGTTTCGCGCACTTGTGCTTGAAGTTTGGTCATACCCTTTCTAAATTCTTGAGTAAGAAGTTCGCCACAACCAGCAACACGACGGTTAGCCAAGTGGTCACGTTCGTCCAAATATCCAATACCATCAATTAGGTTCAAATGATAGCTTACAGTAGCAATCATATCATCTAATGTGATTTCATAGTTTTCCAAAGCTCTTGCATTTTCACGGATTGCTTCTAATTGAGCTTCCTTAGTCTTATTTTCTTTCAAAATCTCTTGCAATAATGGATAGTATACCAAGCCATTGATTCCCAATTCTTCAGGAACGCAATCAACATAACATGTTAAATCTACACGCTTGTTACCTACAACTTTAATAACTTTATCGTTATATACAATGTTTACACTATTGATACCAGCATTTTGAATCTTGTTAGCGATTTCACGAGTAATCACTTCGCCTTCGCTTATAAGCACCTTGCGTCCAGCCTTAACCTCTTCAGCACTAATATGGTCTACGATACGGTTAGCTAGGCTAAGTTTTTTGTTAGTCTTATAACGACCAACCTTACCCATACTATAGTGTTGATGATTAAAGAAACGGTCATTAATATACGACATAGTGTTAGATGGGCTAGGAATTTCGCCAGGACGTGTACGACGACTAAATTCGATCAAAGCATCTTCTTGAGTGATTTGAGGTTCTTTATTCAATGTGTTAACAATAAATGGATGGCTACCAAAGATATCTAATAATTGTTCGTTGGTATAGCCAAAACACTTAAGCAATACGCCTAATGACATCTTATATTTACGCTCAACAATTACGCGCAAACTATCGCCAGTAACTTGCTCAGTAGTAACCCACATACCGTGAGAAGGAGCAATTGAACCATTATAGTCCATTCTGCCGTACTTGTTCATTTCGCCATCAAATACAATGCCAGGTGATTTAATCAATTGATTTAATACAACCCTTTCAACGCCATTGCATAGGAAACCACCATCTTCTGACATATATGGAATATCGCCCAAGAATACATCTTGCTCCATAACTTGTCCAGTTTCCTTGATTAACAAGCGAACTTTTACCTTTAAAGCCACTGTGTAGCTTGATTGACGGCGCTTGCACTCCGCCCAAGAATATTTAGGTGTAAAGTCGATTGAATAATCCAAAAAATACAACTCAGCCTTGTTTGAGTAGTCTACGATAGGATTAAATTCATTCAACACTTCCCAAATGCCTTCTTTAAGAAAAGTTTGAAAAGATGCCTTTTGCACATCCATCAAATGCGACATTTCATAAGGAACTCTTGTTTTACCAAATGTTTGTCTTTTAGCCTTGTTGCCATAGTTAGCCATCTTAATGTTGAGTGTGTTAGAATTCATTCATAACTCCTTAAAAATTTTATTCAGTTGCGTTTTGTCACAAAAATCCACCCAGTTAAGTTAATATACGTAGTATATTACGCCAAGCCAATTTTTTTGTGATAATTATTCATGCTATTCAACTATAACATAATTTGCTAGATGTGTCAAGAGATTTTTTGTAAAAATTTTAGGAATTTAATATTTTGACTTTGTATATATAATTATATATGTAATAACTTGTATTGTCATTTTACATCATTTTAATACCCGCAAAAGAAAAAATCCACATTTTTCAGTGGATTTTTTACCATTTTATTTGTTATTAATATTAATTAGCAGCATCCATCCTTGTGTCCGCCACAACCACAGCCACATAAGATTAATAAAATTAAAATTATGAAGCAAGGGTCAGCGTTACAACCACAATTGCAAAGAATCAATAATAATACAATTATCCAGCAACAGTCGAACCCGCTACCGCACTTGTCGTAATTGTCGCGGCCATCACAGCCACAACCACCAAACATTTTGTTGAACATAGTTTTTCCTCCGTTAATTTCGTGTTTTTGAAGTGTTTTAGAAATTTTCCAACTTTAAACATGTTTTTTAATATTGTAATTTTTGTTAAGACAACAATCATAAAATTGTTATCACTAAAATAATATGTAATTTATCTTTGGTATTTTTCTAAATCCTTCGTATACTCCATAGTATGTTGAAATCAAAAAAGTGTTACTTTTTGCAATAAAAAAATAAGCACCGGTTTAAACCAATGCTTATTAAAATCTCTAAAACATATATTATGTCCTTATAAACCCTTCACTATTGGGCTCTTAAGTATGTTGCAATCGTTTAATACTTATTAGAACCATTCAGCTTTTCACGTATCAATATCTTTAATTCGCCTATTCCTTGATTGTGCTTGGCTTGAATTTTACAAGTAGTATATTCAAATTCTTCAAGTACGCTAAGCTCCATTTTGTTAAGTAAATCGCACTTGTTATATACAAGTATGCAATTGTCTTTGCTTACTTTTTGCTTTTCCAATTCCGCTTCAACCACTTTTAATTGTTCATATTTATTCTTATCGCTAGCATCCAAAATTATCAAACACAAGTCAGCATCTCGAACTTCCTCAAGTGTGGCAGAAAAAGCATTCATCAGTTCATGTGGAAGATTTGACACAAAGCCAACCGTATCACATAGCACATAACTTGTCCCATCATCCCACACTCGTTTAGTTAGTACATCAAGCGTTGCAAATAGTCTATTGTCAGCATAAGTATCCGCCTTGGTTATTGTATTCATCAGCGTAGATTTACCAGCATTGCTATATCCAACTAATGACACCATATATTCATTATTTTTGCGCTGTTTGCGTGTTAATTGACGCTTTTCATTAACCTGTTTTAATTCCTTTTCTTTCTTAGAAATATTTTCCTGAATTTTACGCCTATCCAGCTCCAATTTTGTTTCTCCCGGGCCACGCATACCCACACCGCCACCAAATCGACCAGTAGTTCCAGATATACCGCTAAGCCTTGGCAATGTATATTTTAATTGCGCCAATTCCACCTGCAATTTACCCTCATTCGACTTTGCTCGTCCTGCAAATATATCTAATATTAGCATTGTGCGATCAATTACTTTAACTCCTAGTTCTGCTTGTAGATTTCGTAACTGTGAGCCTGTAAGCGATACGTCAAATATAACCACATCAACATCCAACTCTTGAACTTTATACGCTAATTCTTCTACTTTTCCACTGCCAATATATGAATGTGGATTAATCTCGCGCAATGTAACGCACTCATTCCCAACAAAATCTAACATTGCAGATCGAATAAGTTCTTTCATTTCTGCCAATTCGTGATTACTATCTTCGCCTGAAAAATATACTAAAAAGGCTTTTTCCACATCTTGTTTTTGTAAATCGTATGCCATAATCCCTCCTTATTATCCTTCAAGCGCATCAACTTAATATAGGCTCTTAGGATACTTTCCTTCTTGTTTCATATTCTTTATTGCATTAATAAAGTTTTCTAAATCTTCCTTGTATGTAATACCATACCACTTTGCTTTAGTTATTCTCACCATCATTTCAATTTGCTTTTCTTGAATCATTTTGTTAACTTCCATTGGCAGTAAAAATTCTTCCTTTTCCAACACCAATTTCGGTTGAGCAAAGAACAATTCAAAGTCTTGAACTATTCTATCCATCAATTTACGTGTAAATCCAAACATTGTCATTGACACCAACGTGTCGGCACCAATCTCGCGCCATTCACCTTTATTAAGCGGTGTAGCCATAATCTTGCCATCACGGATTTCCACTTCACTTTCCACTAAATTTGTAGCAACTTCACCATTTAAGCTAAATATTCCACGCTTAACACTGCCTTTTTCGCTTAAAGTGTTTTTAACTTGGAATCCCGCACTAATAAATTTATTGTCTACATTGTTGTTTTTCAAGAAATTTGCAATCAACTCAAATGATTCATAGCCATAAAAGTCATCTGCGTTAATAACAGCAAACTTATCCGCCACCACATCTTTACAGCAATACAATGCATGTGCAGTGCCCCAAGGTTTTACTCTATTTTCAGGAATTACAAATCCTTTAGGCACATTCGTCAAACTTTGGAACACATACTCAACAGGAACAATACTACTTAAGCGTTTGCCAATCGTGTCCTTGAAATATTCATAGTTTTCTTCCTTGATAATCAACACCACACGGTCAAAGCCAGCCTTTACCGCATCATAAATAGAATAATCTAATATAAAATTGTTGTCTTCATCAATTGGTGCAATTTGTTTTAATCCACCAAATCTACTACCCATACCGGCAGCCATTACCACTAAATCCATAAAACCTCCCAACTTATGAATTAATTATAATCAATATGCAACTTATTGTCAATTTAATTCTGCCCATATTTTTATATGCCAACAAATTAAAATATGCACAAAAAAACTCCGCATATGCAGAGTTTTTAACACTATTAAGCCAAGATTGTTAAATCTTTGTTAACGATAATAGTTACTAGGTCAATAATGTAGAAGATAGGGCATAGAATAATGTTTAAAATTAAACCAACCCAATTTTGACGCATAATACGTGTAACAATACCGCATATAACGTTTGTGAATGGAATGATAGCTAAAATCAAACTAACAATCCAGCTCAAACCAAAATATGCTTTTTGTGATGATTTTCTACTTGCCATAATTTTCCTCTCCTTTTATATTAATATAATAACAAAACTTAAAAGTTTATGTCAACTAAAATTGTTTAATTTTAAGGTTTTTTGTAAATTTTTTTGCCAACCCCTATTAAGCATAAATCACTTTACGTTATTAGTATATGCAAGCGTAATACTAATCTATACAAGTCCACAATGTTTTAATAACATCACACCATGCAAAATACGCATAAAACATAATACCATTTATTATAAATTTAAAATAATAGCAAAATACCATTGACAAAACGTCAAAAAGATTTTAAAATATAACTATTAATTTATATGTATTTTAGGAGAAATTATGTGGGCAAGAGAAATTGCAGAACGAATTATTAACGAAAGACCTAACGAACAGGTATACACTATCGCATCTGGCGTAAGCCCTTCAGGCTTTGTTCATATTGGTAATTTTAGAGAAATTGTAACACCTTATTTTGTGGCTAAAGCTTTAGCCGGATTAGGTAAAAAGGTTAGATTTATACTATCACTTGATGAGTTTGATAGATTTAGAAAGGTTCCAGGTAATATACCTAGCGAATATGTTCAATATATCGGCAAACCTTATGTTGATATACCTAGCCCGTTTAGTGAAAACGAAAGTTACGCTCAATTTTTTGAAAAGCGTTTCCTAGGTGAACTTGAAAAAATGGGAATTGAAGTTGAACCTATATATCAAGCTAAGGAATATCGTAGTTTAAGATATGCTGACCAAGTTAAATTAGCTATGGACAAGCGCGGACAAATTTTTGATATTATTGATAGCTTCCGCACACAAGATGCCGAGGAGGGCGAACGTGACAACTACTACCCTATTAGCGTATACTGTAATGGTTGTGGTAAGGAAACTAAGGAAATTGTAAGCTATGATGAAAACACTGGTGACTTTACCTATAAATGCGCTTGCGGACACACTGCTACACTTAATATTCTAACCGCCACCAACATCAAACTTCAATGGAAGGTTGACTGGCCAATGCGTTGGAAGGCTGAAAATGTTATATTTGAGTCAGGCGGTATGGACCACTCTACAGTTAATGGTAGCCATGACGTAGCTGAACGTATCAGCCGTGAAATATTTGGCTTTGAGCCTCCTATTTACGAGCCATACAACTTTATCGGCATTAAGGGTGGCGGAGCCAAGATGAGTTCGTCAACTGGAAACGTGCTTACAGTTACAGATTTGTTAAACGTATACGACAAACATCAAATTTTGTGGTTCTATGCTAAATATAAACCAATGCAAAACTTTAACCTTGCACTTGATAACGACGTTATTAGGTATTACAGCGAATTTGACCGTTTTGTTAAAATGTACTTTGCTGGAAACATTGATGAAGGCAATAAGGAAATCCTTGATTTAACCAATGTTAATGAAGATTACTTAAATTATCCAAACTTCAGCTACATGGCTACATTCTTACCTTTTGTAAGTTTTAATACAGATTTGCTTGCAAATTTAATGCATAAGGAAAATATTGATACTACTACAACATATTATGCCGAAAGATTGCAACGTGCAAAATTTTGGGTAGAAAATTATGGTGCAGAATACCAAGTAAATTTATTGGCCGAAAAGAATGTTGAATTCTACAATACATTAACCGATGAGGAAAAGTCTTGGATTAATTCAACATTAGATATCGTATCTAAGGAATATGCAACTAGCGATGAATTACAAACCGAATTATATGCAGTGGTTAAATATTTAAATCTTGAGCCTCAAGAATTAAAGAAAACCCAAAAAAGATATTTTGAAATGTTATATAACCTATTGCTTGGTAGTAAACAAGGTCCAAAACTTGGCATCTTCCTTCAAGCAATTGATAAGGACAAATTAAATGCCCTTTTAAAATTTTAAGGAGCTAAAATGAAAAGAATTGAAATAAGAGATTTACACAAAGCATACTCTCAATATGATGGTCAAGTTATTACAGTATGTGGCTGGGCTAGAACTATTAGAGATTCTAAAAATATTGCTTTTATCGAACTTAACGATGGTGCATTCAAAAGTGTACAAATCGTAGTAGAGCGCGACAAAGTGGCTAATTATGATGAAATTGTTAAACAAACTGTGGGATCATCATTCAAGATTGATGGTAACGTAATTGTTACACCTAACGCCCAACAGGCTTTTGAGATTAATGCGACCGCAGTGGAAGTTTTAGGCGAATGTAGTGCGGATTACCCTTTACAAAAAAAGCGTCATACAATCGAATATCTACGCACACTACCTACCATTCGTCCTAGAGGCAACTTGTTTAATGCAGTATTCCCCATTCGTTCAGTAAGTGCTTTTGCTATACACAAGTTCTTTAACGAGCGCAACTTTGTATATGTACACACACCAATCATCACCGCTAACGACTGTGAAGGTGCTGGAGAGATGTTCCAAGTAACCACTTTGGATTTAGATAGAGTAGCAAGTTCTGGCAAGGTAGATTATGATAAAGATTTCTTTGGCAAAAAGGTGTCATTAACCGTATCTGGTCAATTGCATGAAGAAACTATTACCCACGCATTTGGCAAAACTTATACTTTTGGACCTACATTCCGTGCCGAAAATTCAAACACTACTCGTCACGCGGCAGAGTTCTGGATGATGGAACCTGAAATCTGCTTCTGCGACATTAACGAATTAATGAACAACGAAGAAGAAATGATTAAGTATGTAATCAATTACGTAATGCAAGAATGTAAGGACGAATTAGAGTTCTTAAACAAATTTGTTGATACTGGATTAATCGAAAGATTAAATAACATAGTTTCTAACGACTTTGTTCGCCTTGATTATACTGAAGCTATTACAATACTTGAAAAAGTAAAAGACCGTTTCCAATTCCCTGTTAAATGGGGTATCGACCTTCAAAGCGAACACGAGCGTTATATTACTGAAGAAGTATACAAAAAGCCAGTATTCCTAAAGAACTACCCTAAGGATATCAAAGCCTTCTACATGCGTCAAAACGATGATGGCAAAACCGTTGCTGCAGTTGACCTATTAGTTCCAGGAATTGGTGAACTTATTGGTGGTAGCCAACGTGAAGAACGTCTAGATAAATTAACCGAGCGTATGAACGAACTTGGCTTAAGCATTGAAGACTACAACTGGTACCTTGATACTCGCCGTTATGGCACCAATGTTCACTCAGGTTATGGTTTGGGATTTGAGCGTTTGGTAATGTATCTAACAGGCATTTCAAATATCCGTGACGTTGAATTCTTCCCACGTACCGTTGGTTCAATTCAAGGATAAGCAGTCTAAGGTCTAGGCATAAAGCCTAGACTTTTTTATTGACAATAATTTAATCAAACTGAATATATAATAAAAATGTTGAAAATTTTTTTTAAATTAATTGACAGCGTGTTTATATCTTGATATTATACTGATAGGGAGGAAATTATGGAAAAAGCAAAAAAGATACTAAAGAAACCTTTATTAATAGGTTCAATATGCGTTATGGCTGTATTCATTCTTGGCTTAATTATTATGGGAGCTGTACCATATGCCAGTGCCACATATAAATATGAAATAGATGGTATGATGTCACTTGAAATTGAAGTCGAAGATGATGAAGCAACTTTAACAATTGTCTACTTTAATGAAGTAATTATTAGCGAGCATGATGCAATGATAAAAAATGGCGACCTTTTTATTAAACAAAATGTAGGCGACTTAAATTATGTTAAGGTTGGTAAAATTAACGCATATGAACTAGATATTACCGGTATTCCTGAAGAATACAATGTTCCTATGAGTGTAACTCTTAAATGTGGATTAACACATGCATTAAAAATTGTCAACATTGTTATGATCTGTATTGGTGGAGTAGGTTTGGCTACTAGCGTTGTGATTATCGCTTACGATAAAGTTCGCGCTCAAAAACAACAATCAAATCCTAGCCAAGAAGCTTAAGATTGATAAAAAAATCGCTAGTTATTTTAGCGATTTTTTTATTTACAAATAAAATATTCATTAAACGATAATTATAACAAAAATTTGAAGTTTTAAAAAACAATTGACATCACTTATATATATTGGTATCATGTTTGTATAGGAGTTACTTATGAAAAAAGCAAAACAATTACTTAAAAAGCCACTATTAATTGGTTCAATATGCGTTATTATTGCCTTTGTTGTTGGCTTAATCATTATGGGGGCTGTGCCTTACACAGAGGCTACATATAAGTACAGATGGAGTAAATATATAGAAATTGAAATAGAAGTCGAAGATGATGAGATTACTTTAACATCTTTCAATTATGGCGAAGTTAAAATTAATGAATATGATGCAATGATAAAGAATGGAAAACTTTATATTAAACAATCTCCAACAGATGCAACTTATATTGAATTTGGTGAAATTGACGGATACGAACTCAAACTTACCAATACAAGTGAAGACTATGCAATCCCTATGGACATAACCCTTGAATGTATGTTAACCAAGGTTTTAAAAATAGTAAATATTGTTATGATTTGTATTGGCGGTTTAGGATTGGCTACCAGCATAACATTAATTGTTTATGATAAAGTTAACGCTAAAAAATCTGAAAACAAACCAACTGAACAAGCATAATTATTATAAAAGCAAGTTTTAAAACTTGCTTTTTTTATTTTCTGTATTGACCATAATTAACTTTTATTGTATAATATTAGTATGAAAATAGATTATAATATTAAAATGCAGGAGCAAATTAATACTATCACAGGCAAGCCAAAGCTCTTGCTTCATGTTTGTTGTGCGCCTTGCAGTTCGGGGGTGTTGCCTAGGCTAAAACAATTTTTTGATATTACTTTGTATTATTATAATCCAAACACCTACCCTGAAAATGAATATTTGCTACGCGCTAAGCAATTTGCAAAACTAAGTGATTTGCCACTGCTTATTTGCGATTATGATCATAGCCAATTTTTAAATTATATTGAGGGTAACGAAAAAGACGCTGAGGGTGGAGCTAGATGCCAAAAGTGTATAGAACTACGACTAAAAAGCAGTTTTGAATCTGCTAAAACAAATAATTTTGATTATGTAACCACTACCCTATCTATCAGTCCACACAAGGATGCAAAATTTATAAATGAATGTGGTCAAAAACTACAACAAACATATAACGTCAAATATTTATATGCTGACTTTAAAAAAGAAAATGGATATTTAAACAGCATAAACGAAAGTAAACGACTAGATTTATATCGCCAAGATTATTGCGGTTGCGAGTTTTCAATATATACAAAAAAGTAAGGCTTTAAATCCCTACTTTTTTTATTTATTTTAAAATTTACCATAATTATCTTCAACTAACAATTCGGTCAAGTACTCATACCTTACCCTTAAAAACTCTACCACGTAATCATATTGAGTGTTGAATTGTTTTTCTGGCGACATTAAACAAGTGCTTAGGAAAGTATTTCCATGCCACATTTCAACATTTTTAATAGCTATAGGCGCAATTGTATCCTTGTATTCAACCAATGAATCTGCAACATCTAATAATACATCTTTTATCTCAGCCCACTTAGCGCATAATAGTTTATAATTATTTTCATCTTTAATAAATTGACATAACAATGAACCATTTGTTAATAAGTAAGGATATCTAGCAGACGTCAATTGAGTAATAGCATATGGTCTACCGGTATAATACATACCGCTTAACGACAAGTCAAAATCCCATACAGGACCGAAAGTAAGTTTTCCAGTTTGGGTTTTGCTCATATACACGCTACCCCAAACCGAGTCAGTATTACGCATAACTTCGTTTACAAGCCAAAATTCCATAAAGCTATCTACATCTACTAAGTCGCTAAAACTTACTGGAGTGTCGCTAAATGATACTTCTACGGTACTATTTGTTCTCAATGTATCAAACACAGCACAAACATACTCTTTAATATAATCAAACGCTACGTCTTGCTCACCTTCTTCAATCCCTCTTTCGTCTGCTTCAGGGTACTTGATTTCGCAAGGATAGAACGATGTACTAAAATTGTCAACGCCAGTCACACC
>JAZUAB010000017.1:0-2097 GCA_045637745.1 Candidatus Onthoplasma sp.
ATATTAGAAAAAATATTGATTGCTTTGTGATTTTGTGATAAACTAAAAATATCATAAGGAGAGGATATGAAAAAGATTAAAGGGTTTTCATTTATTGTTCTTGGAATATTGGTGGTGTTATCATCTATACTCTTTGTCGGATGCAAGGATGATAAAGATTATGAAGATTTGTTTGTATTTGCGACTTTAGGTGGCAAGGTTCAGGTTAATACTACTGATGAGGTTACCTTTGGTGATGAGGGTAAAAAATTTACATTTGAGGAAAATTCAAAAGTTGAATTAAAGGCTATTGCTGATGCGGGTTATATGTTTGTAAAATGGGAATATACCGATTCGCTGGATGAGCAACCAGAAGGTTTTTCAACTCAAAGCGAAATAGCCATAACCATGGATGATGAGGTGGTTATACGTGCGGTGTTTGCTGTTAATACAAATGAAACATTTGATATATCATATACCGCAAGTGGCGATGGTTATAGTATTGTTCCTGAAGATGGATATAATACAAGCGTTGTGGTGGGTTCAACATTTAAGTTTAAAGTAGTACTGGAAGATGAATATTCTCTTAGTGATTTAGAGGTCAAATATAACGGCACAACTCTTCAACTGGATGGAGATGTATATATAATAGATAATATTAATACTGATATAAATATTACAGTAGAAGGTGTTAAAAAGAATGAGTACAAAGTAACCTTGCCAACAAATGAAGATTACAGAATAGATGTTGCTGAGGGCTATAATGCCGACGCTGTTGTATATGGCAATGATTTTAAGTTTAGTATATATGTTGATGATAAGTATGAAAGTTATGCCGTAAAGTGTAATGGTACACTAATTAATGTTGAAGAAGGTGTTTGTATTATATCAAATATTACGTCGAATTGCGTGATAACTGTAGAACTTGGCCAAGTAAAGCCAACTATATATAATGTATCTAAAAATGTGGGTAGTGCAGGATATAATATTGTTGCTAACTCTATGAATGTTACCGCTGGACAAACATTTGTGTTTGGAATACAAGTTTTAGAAGGTTATGTAAAAGACGAGACCAGCGGAATTAGCGTAACGGCAAATAATGGCAATGTCGTAGTTGAAAATAATCCCGACGGGACATATTATATTGAAAATGTAAATCAAGATATAGTTATTAGCGTAAATGGAGTTCTTAAATTGTATGTATTTAATTTAACTTTTGAAAACTCTGAATTATGGGAAATGATTGAAGGTGTAGCTGAAAACATTCCAAAGGCAATAAGTGTGAAGATTGTCCCTCAGGCTGAAAATAAAACTTATGATATAAATACATTTAATATAAATATCCTAGATGGATCCGGATCGGTAGTTAAGATTGTTACGATGATTGATTTGATAAACGGCATCCAAGAAGATTTGTCAAACCTAGCGTTTAGCGAGTTGGTTGGATTTAAATATGGTGAAAGTGATTTTATAACATTTGATGATGTAAATGTTACAATTAACTGGTCATTATTAGGTTCAGAGCTTGCTCACGAGATTATAATTATAACAACAGCAAGTTAATAAAAAATTTGGACGTTTTGTCCAAATTTTTTATTATTAATATTAATTTTGTTTAATACTTTTTCTTGCTGTTGAGTGTTCAACCACGGCTTCGCCAACAATAAATGTAGCAATTAAGTAAACAGAAGTTGACAATATTATTGCTGCGGTGCCTGCAAATATTGGCATAAATGCAGTGGCTAAGCCTGTTGCAAGGCCTGCACGAACTAGATATAAGATGACGGTGACTATTACACTGACTATACTTAAAATGTAAGTAAGGATACCAGAAATAAACTTCATTCTTCTGGTTGATGTGCAAACAACGTCAAATATCAATGTTCCTATTACTGCGCATGACCATAGCACGTACAACACTTTAGCCCATGATGGCAATCCGCGATTAAGTGTGTATAGTATCGCCATACAAGCCATAATAATTGCTATAACAAATAAAGTGTAATAAGTGATTATGGATAATATTTTTTTGCCTTTAATGCTCATATAACCTCCTTTAATGATATTATTATTGTGAGAAAAAAAATATAAAATATTCATAAGGTTTGTATGATGTTA
>JAZUAB010000018.1:0-1313 GCA_045637745.1 Candidatus Onthoplasma sp.
CTTTTGCCCGAACTTTCGCCACCCACAACAAGAACTTTTTTTGCATAATATGGCTTACAAACAGCGGGTATATAAGACCAATTATCCAGTGCCCACTTTCTTATATCGGTAGAACTAATAGGAACTTCGTTTCTATCAAAATAATAAACAACACTTTCTGGACAATATAAACTTTCAAATCTGTTTGTGCCCTTATAATCGCTACCGCAAAAAACAACATCAATATGTTTGCCGATTAATTGTTTAATATCTTGTGCGCCTTTTTCCCAATAATAATCAGTATTGTATTCTTCTTTGGAAACCGCTTTATCTTCCACCAAAAGAATCTTTATGTTTGATAAATGTTTCGTGCTATTTAATATCCAACGATAACGCAATTCTTTTGATGTGGATTCACGACCCTCGCACCAACTAATCATTACATATAATTCTTTGCATAACGAAGATGCACGAATTATATCGTGAATGTGACCAATATGTAACGGGACGAATGAACCTCCAAACATTCTAACATTATATTTCATTACTTTCCACCACTTTTTCGTTTGCTTCCTTTTCCGACTTTATAAGCATAATTAAAGAGTTTCCGAGATATATAATCCACATTAGTAGTGTGGCAATATTATCATTTCCGTTAATAAAATTGACACCCCACATATATACGCTAAAAATATTAACAGCAACCCAAATCCACCATTGTTCCGCAAACATTTTGACCGAAATAATCATAGCAAAAACGGAAGAAACTGTTGTAAAACTATCGACAAAAGGCATTGAATCACCCAAGTATTTTAGCACATAACCATAAACAACCGTAGCAATACATATTGACAATATGAGAAGTAATCGTTGCGACCATTTCATTCGCCGTTTAATAACCTCTTGGGTTTGAGGATTCATATTTTTTGCCCAAACATAAAAACCGACAAATTGCATTGGAACATAATACAATGCGTTTAACATCGTTTCGCCGTAGTAAGTTGCTTGATATGATATGATTGCGTATAGCACACTATTAACTAAACCGAAGGTATAGGCAGAAAGTTTACCTTTGCCTGTGCACACAACACAAATAACACCGCAAGTTGAAGAAATAATCCCCATCGATGTATCATTCCAATATATTGACAGGCCGATAATACTAATAGTTGCGATTGCCAACCATATGATTTCCCAAGGTTTCCAACCATACAACTCATTTTTTATAACTTGTTTAAGTTTTGGCTTCATATTTATCTCCAAACGAAAATGTTTTTAACTATTATAGCATTAAGTTAAACATTTTTCAATATATGCTAAAATTCCCTGCCGAA
>JAZUAB010000019.1:0-5748 GCA_045637745.1 Candidatus Onthoplasma sp.
TTATGCGTCAAGATAGACGATTAAATGGCTGGGTATTACTAGGCTCAATCATTCAAATTATTTCATCCATTATTGCTATAGTGGCAGGGGCAGGGTTAGCCGTTGTTGGTTTCTTATACCAAGACAAATTAGCCAAACTTACAGATTTGCAAGTGTTCATAGGGCATTTATCAGCCTTACAAGATGACTTGATGAATAGGCATCTTTTAACAAAATATTTGTACCTAGTTTTAGGTATATCAGTTGCAGTGATCGGCTTAATTGCATTAATTTTTGCAATCGTAACATTAGTATATGCTAGAAAGAGGAAGGTGGTAAGACACCGTTTTGCATCATTAATCTTTTCATTAATTCCACTTGCAATTGCAGGTTGTGTTGTTACATACTTAATTCTTGAAATGAAAGAATTTACAGACAATATGAAATATGTGGCTTATGGAATAATAGGCGCATTTGGTATTTCTGGTTTGTTTACAATATTAGGTGTTATGTTTGGTAGAAGCGAAAAGTTTATGTCAAATGATAATGGTAAATATGCTTTTGACAATTCATCTATTCGTAATGCACGTGCCGACGCCAATAATAATGTTAAGACAGCGCAAATGCAACATCCAGCACAGGTTAATCAAGGCGAATATGTGCCACTAAATCAGGCTCAACGTCCAGTGCAAGTGCAACCAAACACAATGCGCCCAAATCAAGCAGGTATGGCTCAACGCCAACCTATGCAAGCTCGTCCTAATATGCCAAATCAAGCACGACCTATGCAACCAACACAACCACGTGTTCCAATGGGGCAAGCAACTGCCCGTCCAGTTCAGCCAATGGCTCGTCCATCACAACCAGCACCACGTCCAATGGCGCGTCCAGCTCAACCTACACAACCTCAGGCTAGGGCTCAAAGATTTTGTAATAAATGTGGCAAGTTGTTGAATCCAAACGAAGTTGTTTGTAGTTTGTGTGGCACTAAGATTATTAAATAAAGGACATTATGGGCAAATATTATAAATATGAAAGTGGATTGACGATATTGTATGAACGAAACAATATAAACAAATCTACAGGCATTAATATATCTTTTGATTGTGGGTCAAGGTGTGACGGGAAAATTCCAGGCCTATCACATTTTTGTGAGCATATGTTGCTTAGCGGTACGGACAAATTATCAAAACAAGAGTGTTTAAAGCGATACTTTGATTTTGTTAGAGTAAATCTATATACAACGCATAAAGATATATGTTTTACAGGAAACATCATCACAACCAAGTTGGCAAGTTATTTAAACTGTGTGCAAGATGTTATTTGCAATAGCACATTTAAGGCTCAAGTAATTCAAGAGGAAAAGAAAGTTATTGAGCAAGAAATTGCTACAGATGCAGACAAGCATTATAGGCATGCTGATAATTTTAGACTGTATGAAACGTTTGAAGAGGAATGTTATAAGCACTCTGTTCTAGGCACACGCGAGAGTATTAATTCAATAACAAGTGCAGATGTTAAAAGATATATTAAAAAATATTTTGTAAATAACAATTGTATTATTACAATTTGCTCTCCATTAAGTTTTAATAAGATTAAGCAGATTGTTAAAAAGAATTTTGAAAGCAAAATGCCTTCAAACAATTTAAAACCTCTTCCATACAAGGAACAAAAAGTTGTTGATGAGCAAAAAGTTAAACTGCTTAAGAAAGATATTGATAAAGCCTTTTTGTCAATAGTATTTAAGTGTGATAATAAGGGACCAGATTTGCAATATTATGTAGCTTTGGGGACAATGTGTAATATGATTGACGACATTACAAATGGACTTACCAAAGAACTTCGTATTGACAATAGCCTTGTATATGGATTGTGGGCGGACAATAAGATATCTAAAAATAATTCGTGTATAAGCCTAAATACCGAGGTGTTTAAAGAGAATATTAAACCTTGCTTGGATGTTACAATCAATTATATTAAAAGAATTGCAACGAAAGGTTTTACACAACAAGAATTAGACGAAGAACTAAGTCGTAATGAATATTATTGGCAAACTAGAGTTCCTCATCCTGACCATTTATTAGATTCATTAATAAGATATAGGTGGTATGGACGTTTTGTTCCTGATAAAGAGATATATGAGCAAACCAAAAATATTACTTTAGAACAAATCAACAAAACTGCAAAAGATTTATTCGCACGGCCTAATATTAAAGTGTTAGTATATGGCAATGCAGATAAAACGGATGTATATACATTAAATCAAATCCAAAAGAAATTTTAAGGAGGTGGCTATGTTAAAAGACAAGGAGTTGGACGCTTTAATTAAACACTATAAAAAGTGCTTGGGAGATATTGAAGTGATAGAATATCCTCCTACCAAAGATATGATGTTTAAGCCTCAGTTGATTTTATCTAAGGCAAATGCACGTCACCCATATCATGTTGTGGCAACTGTTGGATTAAGCGAACTAAAACTTAAAGGGGTGTATACCAACTGTGAATTGCTTGTATTACTGGATGAGAAATGGAAACTTAAATTTGAATCTAAAAATTATAACTGGCCATTAGAATTGTTGTTGAAAATTAGCAATATGACATATTTAACTGATGGCGCAATTAATTATGGGCAATACTTTATTAACGATAATAATAAAACATTTAGCCCTTTAACAGATATGGGTGTAGCCTTGATAGGAATTCCTGCAATGCTTGACAAGAACTTTTTTGAGATGCGTAGTGGCAAAAAGACTGTTAATTTCTTTACGCTAGCAACTGCAACATTTGATGAATTAAAACTAATTAAGCATATGGGCGGGATCAACTTTATTCAACGCTATTTGTTGCCAGAAGGCGAATCTGCATTTATAATACGCAACAGCAAGATATAGTTTTTAATATTTGATTGCAAATTGCTACAAAATAAGACAATACATAATAATGACTAAATTACAAAAAACACTTGTAATTTAGTTTTTTTTATGATATACTAATTATAGTAAGTTGTTTTTTTGTTCTATATTTATTAGTTATTAGCATATTTGTTTGCTGTGTATTGTAGCAGACAAAATTGCCTAATAAAATTTTTGGTGTAAAAAATATTGTTTTGCATTAAATAATAAGTATATTTATAGATGATTTACTATTATTAAATTAAAAGGAAATTTTTATGGAAGAATATGAAAGATTATTAACAAGTGAGGAATTTGATTCTTCACTACAAATGGAGGATTTGGCACCTGTGCGCAAAGCTAATCGCACTGGAGTGCATAAATCTTCTTCAAGACCTCGTCAAATATCGAGCGTTAACACTAAAAAAGCTGAAAATAAGCCCGTTAATTTAGATAAGAAATCTAATAAAGCGGTTGCAACGTCTACAACTAAAAAATCAAATACAAAGTCAACTCAAAACTTGGCAAACAACACTAAAAAACAAACCAAAAAGAACAATTTAAAAATAATGTTCTTAGGCGGTATTGGTGAAATTGGCAAAAATATGACCGTGTTTGAATATGGTAACGACATTTTAATTATAGATGGCGGAGTTATGTTCCCAGACGACAGTTTGTTGGGTATTGACCTAGTTGTGCCAGATATAACTTATTTGCTTGAAAACAGGGAAAAGATTCGCGGTATGGTAATTACTCACGGACACGAAGACCATATTGGCGGATTGCCTTATATTTTAAATGATATCAAGACCCCTATTTATGCCAGCACATTTACTTGCGGATTAATCCAAAAGAAGATGGATGAGTTTAGAAAAATTCAATACAAGACCACAGCAGTTAAGCCTCGTCAAAAGGTTAAAATTGGTTGCTTTGAAGTTGAGTTTATTGGTGTAAACCACTCAATCGCAGGGTCATTTGGTCTTGCAATCAAAACGCCAGTGGGTATTGTAATGCACTCGGGTGACTTTAAGGTAGACTTAACACCAGTGCATGGCGACCGCATTGATTTCCACCGCTTTGCCGAGTATGGTAACAAGGGTGTGCTACTATATATGGCAGACTCTACCAACGCTGAACGTGAAGGCTATTCAATGAGTGAGCGCGTGGTAAGCAATACTTTTGAAGATTTGTTTGATGAACACGCTGAAGAGCGCATTATAATCGCAACATTTGCATCTAACGTTCACAGATTGCAAGAGATTATGAATATTGCTGAACGTCATGGCAGAAAAATTGCCTTTACCGGTCGCAGTATGGTAAACGTTACTGACGTGGCAACAAAAGTTGGCGAGATGAAAGTCAACAAGTCTAATATTGTAGATATTGACAAACTAAATAGATTCCAAGACAAAGAGTTGTGTATTATTTCTACTGGTAGTCAAGGTGAGCCTATGAGTGCATTGGTTCGTATGGCTAATGGCGACTTTAAGGGGCTTGAAATCGGCGATAACGATTGCATTATTTTCTCAAGTAGTCCAATCCCTGGTAATGAAAAGATGGTAAACAATGTAATCAACAAGTTGATTACGCTTGGCGCGGATGTTATTTACAATCAACTTGAACAAGTGCACGCATCAGGTCATGCTTGCAAGGAAGAATTAAAAACTATGTTTGCACTGGTTAAACCTAAATATTTTATTCCAGTTCACGGCGAACAAAAACATTTAATGGCTCATGCAAGTATTGCTGAAAGTATGGGAGTTGACAAGCATAATGTGTTGATGCCTCAACTTGGTATGCGCGTTGAAATTGGCGAACGCACATTCAAATCTACTGGATTTGTACCATTTGGCAACCGCTTGATTGACGGAACTGGCGTAGGCGAAATGGAAAGTAATGTGTTGAAAGAACGCAAGCAATTATCTGAAGACGGATTGTGCGTGGTTATAGTTAACATCAACTCTAGCCTTGGCAAATTTGCTTCACGTCCTGAGATTGTGTCACGTGGATTTACTTACACTGGCGAAGCTCAATCTTGGTTAGAGGAAGCAAAAAATGTTATTATTGATTCGGCTGAAGAGGTGGACTTGAAAGCACGTGATTATATGACATTAAAGCAAAATATTAGACGTCATTTAACTAATTATTTGAATAAGAAGTTAAAGCGTAAGCCTATGATAATACCTATAATTGTGGAGAGTAATTAATATGAGTCTTACTGCCTTAAAAATATATGCAAAGCAAAATAATATACCTATTACAAAAGATGAAACAATGGAATTTATCACCAACTATATTAATGAGCATCAAGTAAAAACCATTCTAGAAATAGGCACTGCTATTGCTTATGGCAGTATAAGTATGGCTATGTGCGATAGTGTGCAATCGGTAGAAACATTAGAAATATCTACCGAAAACTACCGCCAAGCATTAATAAATATCGCCAAGAATAATTTGCTTGATAAAATTGATGCGCATTTGATTGATGCCAAATGGTTTATAGATGAATGTGACAAGAAATATGATTTAATATATTTGGATGGGCCTAAAGGGCAATATGCAAATTATTTGCCACGACTATTACAGCTATTAAATCCTAATGGCGCAATTATAGCCGATAACATATTCTTTCACGGAATGGTTAATGGAGAGATTGTGACACCAGCATCTTGTAGAAGTATGGTTAATGGGTTACGCAGTTATGTAGATGAAGTTACGCATAACGATAAATTACAATCACACATTTACCAAATAGGTGATGGAATTTGTGTTACACGATTGAAAAGATAAACTTAGGAGAAAATATGGAATTATTAGCCCCTGTTGGAGATATGAATAAATTAAAATTGGCAATCCACTACGGCGCAGATGCAGTATA
>JAZUAB010000020.1:0-5385 GCA_045637745.1 Candidatus Onthoplasma sp.
GATTAACTGTTACCCATTGTACGTTTTTAGTTACTCCCGCCTTATCGCCAGTTACAGCACGTGATTTTCCGCAAAGGTTGTTTACAATGGTTGATTTGCCAGAGTTAGGCACTCCCAGAACCATTGCGCGAAATACAAAGTTTACTTGATTTGCCTTATTTTGCTCCACCTTGTCTTTTAATAAATCCATAATAGCATTTACAATCACACCACAGTTTTTGCTAATTGTTGCATTAGTAACCACGCACCTACTATTAGGTAGGCTATTAAAATATTGCTTCCACTTGGTAGTAGCCTGCTCATTGGCCTTATCGCTCTTGTTAAGAACATACACAATAGGTTTATCGCCAATAACTTTTACAAACTCAGGATTTAAGCACGCCTTAGGGCTACGTGCATCTAATACATACACAAAACAATTGCACAACTTATTCAATTCGTGCATTTGCTTAAGCGTTTTATTCATATGTCCCGGAAACCAGTTAATCATAATATGCTCCTTTTGTAATCAAATTTAAATTCAGTTTTATTGTAATTAATTTATTGAATTTTGTCAAGAAAAAAGCACTACACCATAGTGTAATGCCTTAAATTAATTATTTATCTAATAAATCAGGTCGATTTTTCTTAGTATTATCTAAAGAATTTTGTGCGCGCCATTTTTCAATGTTGGCATGGTGACCCGAAAGCAATATTTCAGGCACTTTCAAACCATTATATTCTGCTGGACGAGTGTATTGGTCATACTCTAATAAATTATTACTAAAACTTTCGCTATCCAAACTTTCACTTGTAATTACATCTGGTATTAATCTTGCCACAGTGTCAATTACCACCATTGCTGGAAGTTCGCCACCAGTAAGCACATAATCACCAATTGATAATTCTTCAATATTAAAATAATCAATCACGCGCTGGTCTATGCCCTCATAATGTCCGCACAACAAAACAATATGTTCCAGCGTTGACATTTCTTTTGCAATTGCCTGCTTAAACACTTTACCACGTGGCGACATGTAATACATTTTTGAATTTGGCTTAACCACGCTTTCAAGCGCTTTAAATAAAGGATCGCACAACATAACCATACCAGCACCACCACCATATGGCTCGTCATCACATTTATAATGTGGAGCATTGGCAAAGTCGCGGATATTGGTAATATTTATTGAAATTTTACCATCATCTTGAGCACGCTTAAGTATGCTATGATTAAGACTGTCAAACATTTCTGGAAATAATGTAAGAACATCTATTATCATACACGTATCTCCAAAAATCTATTATAATCAATAACAAATTTATCTTGAGCTTTGTCAAATTGTAGTGTATCTTCAATATAAGGCACCATATATGTAGTACCATTACAGTTGATTGATATAATGTCTGCACTGCCATAATTTTCTACATCGACAACAATGCCAATATACTCTCCAGCCGTAGATACAACTTCAAGTCCAATCATATCGCTAGGCAATATAATGTCATTAAACACGTCATACTGCTCTCTATCAACGTATATTGGTTGATTGCGATATGTTTCGGCGTCATTACAAGTTTTGATAGTATCTAGCGTTATTGAATAAAAACCATTTAATGGCATAATCTTGGTGATTCTGCTAGGGATTTTGTTCTTACCTAACAATACTTGCTTAAATGTAGAAAAAGGGATGTCGGGAATATTCACCGACACCTTAACAGCACCTTTTACGCCGTGTGGGCGTAATATTTTTGCTATTTGAACCTGTTTCATTACTCTCCTATTTTGCGTTGAATTTAACGCGCAAACGCTCGTGTGAGCTAGCAGACTTTACAATAGTACGAATTGCTTCTGCAATCTTACCGCCCTTACCAATTACTTGGCCAATATCTGCTTGTGATACAGTTACATTGTACAATGAAAATTTATTTTCTTCCACCTTCTCAACGTTAACAGCATCTTTATCATTAACTATAGATTTAACTATAAATTCGATTAGTTCTTGCATAATTATTTAGCCTTCTTTTTCTTGTTATTTGTTTTAGCAACACTATTGCCCTTAACTTCGATTACACCAGCTGTTTGTAGAATGCTTTTTGCAGTTTCTGTAGGTTGAGCACCATTAGCTAACCACTTTTTAGCAAGTTCAGCATCGATTTTGATTTCAGCAGGGTTCTTTAGTGGATCGTATGTTCCGATTTGTTCGATATACTTACCATCACGAGCAACTCTAGCATCAGCAACAACCACACGATAGAAAGGTGATTTCTTGTCGCCAAGTCTTGTTAATCTAATTCTTACTGCCATAAAATTTTTCCTCCTATAATTTTGTATATATAACTACTTCCGTAGATTATATCAATTTAGTTTTTTAGTGTTAAAATAATCTTTTATCTATTCATTATTTTTTAACTCTTCACTGATGTAAAGCATCTAGCCTTTCATCATACGCATAATGTTGGCAATTCCGCCACGTTTGTTGTTCTTAAGTTGTTTCATCATCTCCTTGGATTGATTAAACTGCTTAATTAGTTGGTTTACATCACTTACTTGCACACCAGCACCTTTAGCTATACGATTACGGCGCGAACCATTGATAATATCTGGATTTTCACGCTCTTTTTCAGTCATCGACTGAATAATAGCCTTGTTACGCGCTAATTGCTTTTCGTCAATAGACTCTTCCAACTGCTTAATCTTGCCACCAATGCCAGGTAACATGCCAAGCACGCTCTTTAATCCGCCCATTTTGTTAAGGTTGTCCATTTGAGCAATATAGTCGTTGAATGTAAATGAATTTTCCCTAAATTTCTTTTCCAACTCTTTTACTTGAGCCTCATCAACCGCCTCTTGCGCCCTATCAATAAGGGTTAGCACGTCACCCATACCCAAGATACGAGATGCCATACGATCTGGATAAAATAGTTCAAGGTCAGTCAACTTTTCACCAACGCTACAGAACTTAATAGGTTTGCCGATAACTGAACGTACGCTAAGCGCTACACCACCACGGGTATCACCATCTAGTTTAGTTAATGCAACTCCAGTAACATCTAACGCATCGTTAAATGCTGTTGACACATTAACAGCCTCTTGGCCAATCATCGAATCAATTACTAATAGGATTTCAGTGGGATTAATTTCCTTCTTTATCTCTTTAAGTTCTTGCATCAACTTTTCGTCAATTTGAAGACGTCCTGCCGTATCAATAATAACAGTGTCTAGCATATATTTTTCAGCATACTTAATGGCTTCACGACTGGTTTTAACTGGATTATCTGTTCCGCGTTCAAACACATCAATATTGATTGATTTGCCTAGCACTTTTAATTGCTCAATCGCGGCTGGACGATACACGTCACACGCAACTAGCAATGGCTTTTTGCCTTGCTTTTTAAGATTTAAGGCAAGCTTTCCACTCAACGTAGTTTTACCGCTACCTTGCAAGCCACACATCATAATAACTGTTGGTGGCTTAGGAGCCACTTCCAACTTAACATTTTCGCCACCCATAAGTGTAGTAAGTTCGTCACGAACAATCTTAATTACTTGCTGTGCTGGGGTTAAACTTTTAAGAATTTCCTCCCCAACAGCCTTTTCACTAACACTGGCAATAAACTTTTTTACCACCATAAAGTTAACGTCTGCCTCAAGCAACGCCACACGCACCTCGCGCATAGCCTCCTTGATTTCAAGTTCGGTCAACTTGCCACGCTTAGTAAGCTTGCTAAATATATGATTTAATCTCTCGCCTAGCCCTTGAAATAATGCCATTACAATTCCTCCAAAATATTGTTGATTTGTTGCTTTAATTTAATATCATTGGTACTATCAAGCAACTCAGTCAGTTTAACTTTTAAAGTTTGAAATTTGTTCAAAATCTTTAACTTATTATCTAACTTTAGCATACTTTGAATTGCATTGTCAAGCGTATATTTAACCGCTTGGCGCGAAATATTAAGTAATTCGCTAACTTCACCCAAACTTAAATCCTGCATAATACAAAAGTCAACCACTTGCTGTTGCTTATCAGTTAAACTGTTGCCGTAAACTTCAAATAATTTAGAAGTTTCAACCTTAGTTGCAATATCCATTTAAGCCCCCTTTATGTAAAGTAATTTTACTTAACACTTGCATTATATCACAACTAATATAACTTGTCAACAGTTTTTATAAAATTTATTATTAATTTTGTATATAAAAAATCTACCTTTAGTGGTAGATTTAATATTTTTATAAATTTAACTCTTCTGCTTTTAACTGTAAATCTAATTTTGATAGAGTATCTTTAAGGTCTTCAACCTCAACTTCTTCTATAAAACGGCTTTTTAAAATCTCGTTTTCAGATAACGCTAAAATATCACCTACTGTTTTACATTTTGTAGTTCTACATAAGTGGTCTATTATATGTAAAGACGCTGGTAAATCATAAATTGGCATATCTAAAACATCTCCACTCAATCTAGCGTCAATGAGTTGTTGTTTGATGTCTTTATTTTCTAAATCTATTTCATCAAATTTTACAACGCCCAATTTTACAAGTTTTTCATAATATTCCATATTTCTAAGTGCTTCTATCAACATATTAATTTCATCATCATTTAAAACTTTAATCTCCTTAATTGACTTAGAAGCCCAGTGTCCAGCAACTTCACTTATTCCGTTTTCTTTTAATTTTTTATATACTTCATCTGTTAGTTTTAAATATTCAACTGGAATAGTTCCACCCTTCTCTCTTTCATAATACACTTCACCCAAACTATTAATTTGCTCTACAAGTTCATCACCCACATGGCATTTTGCGTTTTGTGGAATTCGCATAATAGATTGCCTTGTTTTAAATGCAAGCAATGCATTAACTTCTTCTCTATTCTTGTCTGTTACATTTTCCAAACGACTTCTCATTATTTTAGTCTTCATCAATACTCTCCCTTTTCGCTATTTTATAGCTATTATTTGCATTTTAACATAGGGGGGGGGGTAAGTCAAGTGTTTATATTATTATTTTAAATTATATATAAAAAATATGAGATTTACTCTCACATTTTCTACATCAAAATTTTGTCTACAAATTCTTCTACATTGAATTTTGATAGATCGTTGATGGTTTCGCCAAAGCCGGTAAATACTATTGGCACATTAAGTTCTTTAACAATTGGATATGCCACACCGCCCTTTGCCGTACCATCAAGCTTGGTTAATATTATTCCATCAATATTAACGCTTTGTTTAAAAGCTTCAACTTGAGCCAATGAATTTTGACCAATACTGGCATCTAGCACTATAAAGTTAAGATGCTTTGCCTCTGGATATTCACGACGTGCTACATTGTTGATTTTTTCCAACTCTTTCATAAGATTAACTTTAGTATGAAGACGTCCTGCTGTATCTACAATCAGCACATC
>JAZUAB010000021.1:0-4136 GCA_045637745.1 Candidatus Onthoplasma sp.
TGTTTTAAATAAAAAAAGTACGAATTGTGGTTCGTACAATTCACTAATTGTGCAAAGTTGGCGATTTTATACTCACTTTAATCTATATTCTAATTTTTAAGTAAATATTAAATATTATTTACCCAATCACATAGTATGTTAAGTAAAGTTTTATATTTTTTATAATTCTCTTTTTTATTTGTTATAGCACAATTTATTTCAATTTGGATAGCCCAAATATTAGGGTTTATATTTACCATACTGCTCGAAATGGTGTTTTTACCAGCCATAAAGGGTTTATCGATTTGCGTTATAAAATTATTTTTAAGTAAAGCTTTATGTAAATCGTTAAACAAATCTTCATCTGTTTTAATATTTTGTCCTAAATGAGTCCCTAAATTTATGTCGCAATCTCTTTTTGATGAAAGTCCGTGTATGTCAATAATATACTTAATTTTGTTGTTTTGTACTAGTTTTTCAATTGAATTTTTATATTTAGATTTTTCATCAAAATTTGCATCGTCATTGTTATTTTGAGTTTTTGCTATTAGATAACAATTTGAATTATTAAACAAATATAATGCGGTGGTTAATGACCCAATTTCACTATATTTATATTTACCAAGCCTTACCTGAGAAACTCCATGTGGAGCAGAAATTAAAACATTGTTTTTTCCTTTTAAAACAATATGATCATTTTCTTTATTTTGGTTAATAAATAATTTTCTTTGATTATGTAATTTATTAAAACTCATATATTTCTCTCTTTGTTATTATATCATATTTTAAAGCAAATTCCAAAGCATTCGTATAAAAAGAAAAATACGCACCCATTAAAATTTATGGTGTGCGTACAGTTCCCTTGTGGCGCAGAGAGGGGGATTCGAACCCCCGAAGGCTTTCACCTTACCAATTTTCGAGACTAGCACATTCAACCACTCTGACATCTCTGCATATAAATATAATTAATTGTTTTAGTGTGGCACAACAATGCAATAAACAATATTGGTTGAATGTGCCATATGGGGACCCCGCAACTACTGGCTAGTTGAAGGGGAAAGGAAAAGTCGAGCAAAAGTGTTAAATTTGCGAATAGCAAATTAACCAAAGCGAAAACTTTGACGCCAACCACTCTGACATCTCTGCACGTCAATCGACATAGTTAATATAACACAAATTAAATATTTTGGCAATAAAATAATCAAATATATTGAAAAATAAAAAACAGCTTAAAAGGTGCTTGATATTTTATTTTAAAAACATACGGATTAAAAAGTTTTTAAATTTATTGTATGGTTGATAGCGCATAGGCATATCTATCCATGTTTTTTTATCTACAATGCTTTTATAATGTGTAAAAGTGTCAAAACCTGCTTTGCCATGATAAGCGCCAATACCACTTTCGCCAACGCCTCCAAATCCTAAATTTGAGTTGGCTATATGCATAATAGTATCATTAATGCATCCACCACCCAATTGACAGGTGTTTAATACCATGTTTTGATTTAATTTTGAAGATGAGAATATATACAGGGCAAGAGGTTTAGGTTTAGAGTTGATTTTGTCAACCGCTTCTTGTAAATTGTCAAAAGTTATAATTGGAATTAATGGTCCAAAAATTTCTTCCTGCATACAAGCTGAGTTAAAGTCGCAGTCCAATATGGTTGGCTCGATTTTTAATTTTTCCGCATCATATTTCCCACCAAACACAATATTGTCTTGCTGTAACATTTCGATTAATGTATTAAAACGCTTTTCATTAATGATTTTAGGGTAATCAGGGTTGGTTAATGGGGTTACAGAGTATTGTAATATAATTTGGCGTTCAATTTCTTTAATTAATTCATCTTTGATAACTTTAGAGCAGTAAACATAATCAGGTGCAACACATGTTTGTCCTGCATTAAGGAATTTGCCAAACACAATACGCTTTGCTGTAAGTTTGATATTGGCAGTTTCATCCACTATACAAGGACTTTTACCACCCATTTCAAGAGTATAAGGTGTGAAATGCTCGATTGCTTTTTGCATAACTAATTTGCCAACATTAGTGCTACCCGTATAGAATATATAATCAAATTTTTGTTCCAGTAACAAATTACAATCTTCACGACTGCCTAGCACGACAAAGGCTTGCTCTGGCGCAAAAGTTTTTGATATCAGTTTTTCAATAACAAGGGCTACATTGTGTGACACACTGCTAGGACGAAGTACAACCGAATTGCCCGCTGCAATTGCGTCAACTAAAGGTTCTATTGCCAACATAAATGGATAATTCCAAGGGCTGATAATTAATACTGAGCCATAAGGGCTAGGAAGCTTGTAACTTTTTGAGTGGAAGTGTGCAAGTGGGCTGTGTACACGCTCAGGCTTGGAGAAGTGCTTGCAGTGCTTAATCATATAGCTTATTTCACCTAGGACTAGGCCAACTTCAGTCATATAACTTTCAGCATAAGATTTATTTAAATCTTTATACAATGCGTCGCAAATTTCCTGTTCCATTTCCTTAATGTTTTTATGTAATAGCTTAAGCATTTCAATGCGATATTTATAATTTCTTAGCGGATTGGTAGCTAAACTTTCACGTTGTTGTTTTACTTTTGCTAATATTTCTTCTCTATCCATTTTTTACCTCACGATATATTTGTTCTAATTGTTTTGCGGTATACAATACTGGAACTGGATATAATGGATTTGCCTCGTGCTCGGCAGTTTTGGCAAGAGACGAAATATCTTTTTCGTCAATCACATCAATTTGTGTGCCAATATTCATATCGCTATTCATTTGCTCGATTTTTTCAATTATTATTTTAGCGCCAACTTCTTTAGGGGTTGAAATGTCAAATAGCTCGCAATATACGCCAATCTCCCATAACTTTTTAAATATTTTTTTGCCATACATTTTTAATACATATGGCAATATTACTGCATTAGCCAATCCATGAGCCACATTATACTTTCCGCCAAGACTATGAGCAACGGCATGAACATAGCCTACATATGATTTGGTAAACGCCAATCCGGCATTATATGAAGCCAATAATAGATTTTTGCGCGCTTCAATATTGGTTGGATTATTATATGCCTCAGGCAGATTTTCAAAAATTGTTTTAATAGCAAATAATGCACATTTACGAGTTTGCTTAGTAGAACTGTTGCCAATATATGCCTCAATAGCATGTGTCAATGCGTCCATTCCTGTAGTGGATGTAATGTGTTTAGGTAAACCAACAGTCAGTGATGCATTTAGCATCGCGTATTTAGGGATTAGTGGAAAATCATTAATTGCATATTTATGCCTTGTTTCACTATCAGTAATTACTGCAGCCAAAGTGGTTTCACTTCCAGTGCCAGCGGTGGTTGGAACTGCAATAAGTGGCGGCAATTTTTTATGTACCTTTAAAATTCCTTTCATTTGTCCCAATGTTTTGTTAGGACGGGCTATCAACGCACCTGTAGCTTTAGCGCAATCCATAACTGAACCACCACCAAATGCGATAAGTGCTTGGCAATTATTTTGTTTGTATAACGACAAGCAATCTGCCACATTTTGAGTAGTGGGGTTAGGTACAGTTTGGTCAAAAATGCTTAGTGAGATATTAGCACTTGCAAGAGTATTTTCCAATTCAGTAGTTAATCCAAGCCCTTTAATTCCTTTGTCAGTAACTAACAACACGCTATTAACGTTAAGTGATTTTAATACAGATATCACATCCTCATTAGTATTTAAAATTTTAGGTTCGCGATATGGCAAGATTGGTAATGCCAATTTAAAAACTGTTTGAAAAGTTCTACAATATAATTTTTTAAATAAATTCATTTAATACTCCATTTTAACCTAATAAATTCAGGTAACAAACATTATACCATATTAAATGACAAAGTGTTTTAAAATTTAAACAACTTTTAAAAATTATTTTTTATATAGTCTAAATTTGGTGTAGAAATAAAAAAAAATCACTCAATACGAGTGAAATTAACTGGTAGGAATGAGTGGACTCGAACCACTAATCCAGCACTAAAAAACATCTATTTTATAGGCAACTACAACTTTATTGTACACACATTGTACACACTTTTTATTTATTTTTCAAATATATAGTATTTTTCTAAAATGTTACGAATGGTAGCACCTAAAATATCAGCCTGAGAATTAG
>JAZUAB010000022.1:0-4846 GCA_045637745.1 Candidatus Onthoplasma sp.
CAAACGCTTATTTTTAATGCTAATTTTATATGTGAACTCAATTTATTATTTTTAGTTTAAATTTTTGTATAAAAAACAGACAAGTTGTACTTGCCTGTTTATTGATTATTCGCAAAAGTATCTAGCTAATGCCATTGCTGCCGCCTTGAATTGTTCAGCACTGGCACTTATGTTAACACCATTGCTACTACACCAAGTTTGTATTAAAAAGTTGTTAGTTGTTCGCGTAACAAGGTAATCAGCAAATTCTTCTTGCGATACAGTTAAATTGCCATTAGCATCACAATAATTTCTAAACACTAATTTCATTGCATTAGTTTTACGTTCGTTAGAGTTAAGCATTGCATAATATTGTCTCATAGCATTGGATAGCGTCTTTTCACTGCCTGATAGCGATTTGTATATATCTGCTATTACAAATGCGTCAAAGTTTGCATATACGTCTTGAGCTGGGAAGCCGGTATTTGCACTACTGGAACCAAATAATTCATACGCTTTGTCTTGAAGAGCTGTACCAGTAAGCCCTGATGAATTTAAATTTTGAACCAATTGACATAAGTCGCCAGCCCAACTAGCCAAGTCATTTTTATTTTCATCACTAATTAGCAAAGTATCTGTTAAAATAACGTTTACAATTGCTACCATATGCACAAAGTCAATAGGCTCATCAGTGGTAGGCGCAAAGAATTCATTTATAGTTTGTAAAGTTGTTAGTTCATTATCACCTTGATTATCGGCGACATATTGGGTAAAGCCTGAATCCAATGTTCCACCAACTAAATTCCAAGCGGTATCTCCATAACGAGCTTGTCGTATATATTGCATTACACGTATTTGCCAATTGCTTGACTTGTAATTACGTGAAAGTTCTTCCAATTTTTCAATTTTATCAATAAGATTATCAAGCGCGACTTCATTTTCGGTTTTCCATACAACACTAATATTAATACTATTAGTAATGTTGTAGCCAGTATTGATAGTGGTGTAATTAGTAGCGTTGCTATACACACGGTATTCTACCGGCATATAAACTCCGACTTGTGATATTCCAGTTAAGGTACTATTTTGTGGAACCACTTGTTGACTACTTGAAGGTCGTGTGCCAATGGTTGTTCCTATACTTTCATAAGTTATTAAGCAGGTATGGTTATTAGTATAATTTAACCCACATATACAAGAATGTTGAGTATAGCCTAAAGTGGTTGTAGTTGGATTAATAGTTTTAACATTATATTCGTAATTGTGGTCAGATATAGGTCCTGTAATTATTAGTTCAAATGCTTTACATACCGTACAATTATGTCTAGACACTTCTTCATTTATACATGTTGAATTGACAAATATGCTCCATTCGCCATATTGATGTTCGGTTTTAGGCTCACCATCAAAATTTTCACTATGTGAACAATATTCACATACTTTATTTATTATCTCGGCACTTGTACAATTGGCAGGGGATACTTGAACCCCTTCACCAAAATGGTGATTACCAAATGTGCTACCAAATGAAGATTGATAATTGCTACAGTTTTTGCATTCACGTTTAGACTGGGATACTTTTATGCAAGTAGCGGGTGACGCTAAATACCATTCACCATATTCATGTTCGCTAAGTTCAGTTCCAAGTCGAGTTTCATAATGACTGCAGTTTAAACATGTTCGTTTTTCTTCTTCTGCCTTTATGCAGGTCGCAGGGGTCAGTGTGGTCCAATTACCATATACGTGATTACTAATAGATTCACCACCAGTAGTTTCGTAGTGATTACAATTTATACAATCACGTCTAGAAATTTCACCGGCTGTACAGGTTGTTGCAGTTTGAGGATACCAGTTTCCATATATATGTGTTGAGGCCACAGTAGAATCAATCTTTGTTTCAATATGAGTACAATTAGAACACTCGCGTTGAAGTTGTTCAGGATTAATGCAAGTAGCAACAGATATTGTATGCCATGCATTAAAAGAATGTTCAGATTTGTCTCCCGATTTATTTTCAATATATGAGCAATTTTCACATTCACGAGTTAAGACTTCATATTTTGAACAAGTAGGAGGTGAAAATTGACTCCAATCACTAAATTTATGTCCTGAACTAGATCTTCCAATTTCAGTTTTGGTATGCAGGCAAGTAGTGCAAGTATACTGCAACTCCTGGTCGTGATAACAAGATAATTCTTGAATAATGCGCCCATCATCGAATGTGTGATCTAATGCGTCAACACCATTTTTGGTTTCTGAATATGTACAAATTACACAATAATGCTGTAATAATTCAGGTGTTGTACAAGTGGCAGTAGCAATGGTTGCCCAATCAGTGTAGGTATGTCCATATGCAGAAATTCCTGATTTAAATTCGGTTTCAGGGCAATATTTGCATTTTCGTTTTAATTGCTGGCTAGTGATACAGGTGGCGGGTGAAATTTCTTGCCACTCACCAAATTCATGGATACCAAGATTATCTTGACGTTTAGTTTCAAAATGAGTACAATTTTTGCAATTATGTCTTTCGACTGCATAATTAGTGCAAGATGATTGAATAATTGTATACCAGTCATCATAGTCGTGTCCTAATGCCAAAACACCTACTTTAGTTTCGTATTCATCACAATCACTGCAATATCTAACTAGGATTTCGTCTTGTGTGCAATTTGCAGGTGATTTTTGTTCCCATTCTCCGTATTGATGTTCGTGATCAAGACAACCTGAAAATATAAACAATCCGCCAAAAGCGAATATACAAATCATCAATTTAAAAAAAATTATTTTTTTCATAAGTTTAATCCCCTTTTAATATGATGTACAATTATTTAAAATTATTTCATATGGACATCCATGCGTTTAGCACATGCAATTGCTAGTGGTATCATATGATGACGCGTATTAAGTGAATAATTGCGTAGATGTCTTGGGTCCCAATAATCGCTATCAAGATTATCAGCAGAATAAAACAGTTGACCGAAGTGAACTTTTCTAAATTTAGCAACTGCAATCATTGCAGAACATTCCATATCAACCACACGGCACCCCATTTCCTTACGGCGTTTAACTTTTGCCTTGGTTTCGCGGTAAAATGCGTCATTTGTCCAAGTTTTTGCTTTAATATAACCCTTTTCACGTTCTTTAAGCACGCTTTCTAATATTTTAACCACACGCGCATTCATACGAATTTCATCGTTTTTAGGGTAGTAGTGGTAACTAGTGCCCTCATCACGAACTGCCTCGTGAGGAATAATAATTGAAAACTCTTCAATAGATTTATCCAAACATCCGCAAGAGCCAATGGCAATCAAGTTTTTAATGCCTAGGGCAATCATTTCCTCAAATTGTAGTACGCTTGCCGGGGCGCCAATCATTGAGCGGTATACTGCAATATCAACGCCATCTTCAGTTATTTTATAAATAGGAAAACTGCCCGAACTGTGTGATAATTCGGCAATTTTTTTAGGATGATATAATTCTATAAACTTTTCCATCAAAGCCTTTGAGTAAAAAGCCACAGCAGTCTTAGGGAAATTTTTAATATTTTTACGAACGGATGCATCAGGATTAATAACCGATGTCAACTCATTATCAAATTCATCTAAAATCATATATTCTCCAAAATCAAAGTATTATTTATAATTATATTATAAAATACAACAAAATGGCAAACGAATTTTTAATAAATGCGCAACTTAAACAAAAAATAATTTAAATTGCTAATTTATTTGACATTAGTATAATATTTTTGTAACATAATATTAACAAGAGGTGCTTAATGAAACAGTGTGTATATACTTCGGCGCATTCAACAATGCTGAATAAATATAGAACAATTAAGATATTATTTTTAGTGCTAGGCTGTTTGGTGTTACTATTACAATCTATTTGTTGGTTGATTGTTTGGAGTAAAGATATGCCGGTTAGCACTAGCGATATGGTGTTTGTGACAATTACTTTAGTGGCAAGCTTTTTATTTGTCTTAGCACAGTTGTTTTTTGCGGTACGAAACAATCAAATAATTAAAGCTGTGCGTGAAAATGGAGAGTATCAAAACGTTCGTCTTGGAGCTAAATTCTTCCGTCAACGTACATTTGCTCATGGATTGGTTATTCTAAGTCGTATTATATCAATCGTATTTGTACTATTGTTAGGAATATTGATTGTTAACTTTATACAAGACTATTTAAATTGGGGTAAGGTAATACTAAAACTTCCTTTAATGGTGTTGTTAGTGGTTGAAGTTTTGAATATGACTGCTGAAATAAGATATCAAACAATGTTGGAAGAAGTTGATAGAAATTAAAAAACAAAAATATACTAATTAAGTTTAGTATATTTTTTAATCTTCAATTATTTTAGCGTAGACGTGTTCAAATATGCTTGGAGCAAGTTCACGCCATTTTTTACAAGCAACGATTGCATTATGGCGGGTGTCAGTTTTGATTGAAATATCAAATATTGAATCTGTAGTTAATGGCTCAAGTATACGAAGTTCAACAGTATATGAACCATCAATGTTTTTGTAGTACTTGCCAATATATTCTTGATTACGTTTAAAATGTAATTTATTTTCAGCGGCGAATTTTGCAATTGAGTTACGCAAACTAGCAGGTATCTTAGTAAAGAATTGAGATAGACATTCACGGCCTGCGACTGTTATATTATAACGGCTTTCGTTATTAGTTGTATTAGGCTTATAAATAAATTTAGCATTAAGCAATTGATACAACAAGTCCTTACAGTCCATATAGTTAATCCAATTATTTTGGCTAGAACATATTTCCAAAATTGAAATCTCGGTAAGCGGAATTTCCATCTTATCAAGAACAAATAACAGTATTAATTTATTGACGGTATTATCAGC
>JAZUAB010000023.1:0-16891 GCA_045637745.1 Candidatus Onthoplasma sp.
GCTATAGCGAACAGATGGCACAATCTATTGACGCTGAAACTAAAAATATTATTGACGAAGCTCATTCACGTGCAATCAAATTGTTGCAAGAACGTAAAGATTTGATTGAAAAGTTGCAAAAAATCTTACTTGAAAAAGAAACTATTTATCACGAAGAATTTAAATTACTATACGATGGTGCAAGCGTAGAAGAAGTTGAAAAAATAATGACCGAACAAGAACAAGCAAAACAAAAATATCAAGATGAAGCTAGAAAAGCAGCGTTAGAAGAACGTAAAAATAAAGAAATGAATTCTTTGCTTGAAACTGCTGAAGCATCTCTTCGCGTTGGATTGATTTCTGAAAAAGATTTAGAAAACATCAAACAAGAATTAGCCAAAAATCAACAAGTTAAAAATAATGCTGAAACATCAGATGTTGATGATAAAACAAATAAAAATTATAAAGATGACGATAAAAATGAAGAAGAAAAATAAAGTTAAAATCATTATATCAATTGTGCTTATATCTGTGGCACTACTTACTACATTGTTAGTAACACTGTCTATCAACACAACATCTTATTCAATGGCAATCAATCGACCAAATCAAATTATTATCTATCACAATAATTCAGCAACTAATAAGGTATATGAGCCTTCAGTTAAAGAATTCTCTCAATTATATTCATTGTTTAACAAAAGCTTTGAACAAAAAATATTGCCAGCAATTTTATCTGGCGAATTGAATAATGATGTAAAAGTTAAACAGTCTGCTGGTGAAATAAAGCCTGGCAATGTGTGTATTGCGCTAATGTATAACGTCCCGCAAGTATTAAAACTTGAAAAAGATTTATATAAAGATACAAACGGCGAAAACTATTGGTATCAATCACTAATATTTAATGTGGTTAACAAAGATAATTATCAATACCATAGCATTGCAATTGTCCCACCAAATGATTCTACAGAATTTATATCAAACTTTAATTACAATTTATACTATGAGATCTATGGAAATTTTAATCAACTATATAATTATGCTTTAGAATTATTTAATTAAGTAAAAAGATGCGATTTTATACCGCATCTTTTTATTATAAGTTATTATCTTTATTTATTTTGAGTATATATTCTTGCTAGTTTTACAATTGTGCTGACAATTGAAATGATTAAGAATATAATCAAGCCGATACCAACAGCTGAAATTAGGCTATACAATACAGCAAGAACAACAAGATTGATTACAAGCGTGAACATATACAATGCTTTTTCAACCACATTAAGAATTTCATTATCAGTATCAACACGAACTGCTAATATACAGTCTACAAAAATTGACACTACATACAAAATCATTAAGCCTTTAAACACACCTGAATATTCTCCGCCTTTTAAGAACAATTCCCAACCAAGAATTTCGGCATCTCCACCTTGGAATGCAAAACATAATGAAACAATGGCTAGTAATGCAAACAATCCAATCAAAAGATTAAGTTCTTGATTAAGCATAACTGTCTTTTTTACCTTTGCCTCTTGTTGAACTGGTTGTACAACATCAGACTTTTCAATTTTTTCTACTTTCTCAACAGTTTTTGCAACAGGTTTAACAACCGCCTTTTTAGCTGGAATAGCTTTGACTTGCTTTACTTCCTTATCTGTTTTAACTGTTTTTGTTGGCTTTTTAGCAACTTTCTTTTCCATAAAAATCCCCCTTTGTTATTTTGAGTGTAACTCACAACTAAATTTAAGTCAATCAAATTTAAAAACTTTATAAAATTATTTTAAAAAATTACATAAATTTACATTTGCAACCCTTATTATAAAAAAATTCCACAGGAATAATCTTGTGGAAATTTTTCAAATTAGTTTTCGCTATAGTTTACTTTGATTCCAGGTCCCATAGTTGAAGCAACATACACACTCTTCAAATAAGTACCCTTTGCACTTGAAGGCTTAGCCTTGATAATAGCACCCATAACAGCGCGTAGGTTTGTTTCCAAACGATCAGCTCCGAAACTTGCCTTACCGATAATAACGTGAACATTGTTGTTCTTGTCAAGACGGTATTCAACTTTACCAGCCTTAACGTCTTTGATGGCCTTAGCAACATCAGTTGTAACTGTACCACTCTTAGGGTTTGGCATTAAACCTTTTGGTCCTAGTATTCTAGCACAACGACCAATAGCACCCATCATATCAGGTGTAGTGATACATACGTCAAAATCTAACCAATTTTCAGTCATAATCTTTTTAACGATATCGTCATCGCCAACAACGTCAGCACCAGCAGCCTTAGCTTCTTCAGCTTTATCACCCTTAGCAATTACTAAAACTTTAACACTTCTACCAGTACCTTCTGGTAATACTACTACGCCACGAACTTGTTGGTCAGCATTACGGCCATCAACACCAAGACGTACGTGTAGTTCAATACTTTCATCAAATTTTGCTTTAGCTGTATCAACAACTAATTTCATTGCCTCATCTGTATTATAGGCTTTAGTTTTGTCGATAAGCTTAGCACTTTCAATATATCTTTTACTCATACTAATCCTCCACTACTTCTACGCCCATACTACGTGCAGTACCAGCAACCATACTCATTGCATTTTCAATACTGCTAGCATTTAAGTCAGGCATCTTAATTTCTGCTATTTTGCGGACTTGAGATTTAGTTAACTTAGCAACCTTATCTTTATTAGGCTTTCCGCTACCCTTTTCAATTCCTGCTTCCTTACGAATAAGCACCGCTGCAGGTGGTGTCTTTAGCACAAAGCTAAATGTTCTGTCGTCGTAGATTGTGATTACACATGGTATAATCATACCTGCTTGACTTGCTGTTTTGTCATTAAATTCCTTTACGAAACCAGCAATATTAATACCCTTAGGTCCTAATACTGAACCAATTGGTGGAGCTGGAGTTGCCTTACCGGCTGGAATTTGAATTTTGACAATACTATTTACTTTCTTTGCCATAAAATTCTCCTCCTATATGGCTGTGGTTCCTATGATGGAATTAAAAAGATTTTCCATCTCCCACAAATGCTCTCTTTAAGGCTGATGCATTTCCTAATTAACTAATTTTGCATTGTTAAGTCTGCGCTGTATTTTTCAACCAAACTTTGCATATCTCCAAACAACTTATTCATCTTTTTATCACTTTCTATAAAAATTGCTTCAGCACTTGGATTTTGCTTTTTAATGTCACTATATTGCTTGCGACCTCTACCTAATACAGCTGTAAGCGTTGTTATAGCCTCCCCTTTTGTAAGTTTGTGGCGCGCAACTCTTTCAGACGTTTCAACATAAGTGTCAACCAAATCATAATACAATTCGTCAACCTTTTGTCTAAGTTTTTTATCATTTATCATCGATTTAATCATCGTATCCTCCAACAACTTAAATGTAATTTATTGGTCTATTGTTTTACGCGAACTTGGTTAAAGCTCAATTCAACAGTTGAATCACGACCAAACATTTCCACTGTAGCTTTTAATTTTAAGTTGTCTTTGTCAACTTCAGTAACCTTGCCAACAAATGATGCAAGCGGCCCATCAAGAATTTCAATAATATCATCTACATTAATATCGATATTAACTGAGATTTTGCCTAAGCCCAAACGCGCAACTTCGTCATCAGTAATACACACTGGACGACCTTGAGGTCCTACAAAGCTTGATATATATTGAGTACGTGTAACAGCGTGCCAAATATCATCACCGTAAATCATTTTTACAATGATATAGCCAGGCATCATCTTTTTAGGTACAAGCACCTTTTTGCCGCGCTTTTCTTCTAACACATCTTCCATGGGAATAACTATATCAAATATGCGATCTTCTAAGCTATATTTATTAACAGTTTGTTCCAAGTTTTGCTTCGCCACGTTCTCATATCCTGCAAAAGTTTTTAATACATACCATCTAGGTTCTGTGTCGATATTTTTTTCTAATGCCATAAATCCTCCTAGACAATAAAGTCAACCAGCCAACTGCAAAGCATATCAATACCAAATACAACAAGCAAAAAGATTGCTGTAACTAATAATACCACGCCAGTTTGCTTAAGCACAGTACTAAATTTTGGCCATGTAACCTTTTTTAGTTCGGAACTTGTTTCCTTTAAAGATTTTGAAATTTTGTTAGGCTTTTTGTCTTTTGCTTTTTTGATCTTTTTAGCCTTCTTCTCTACAGGTTTTTCAGCAGTGGTTTTAACTTTTGCTTTATCTGCAACGCTAGCTGTAGCCTCTGGTTGAGTTGGTTCAACCTTTACTTCTTGGCTAAGTTCTTCATTATTTGCCATAACCCTCTCCTATTTTGTTTCTTTATGAGTTGTGTGCTTGCGACAAGTAGGACAATACTTATTTAATTCGATTCTGTCTGGATGTTCTGCAGTATTTTTACTTGTATCATAGTTTCTGTTCTTGCATTCTGTACAAGCAAGAGTGATTTTTGCTCTTTTTGTTTTTGCTTTTGCCATAATTTTCTCCTAAAAAAACACCTTTGCGGTGTTACTTACGCTAATAATATATCATATAAATCATAATATGTCAACACGATTTCAAAAAAAAATTGCCTAAAATCAAAATATTTTAAGCAATTTATTGATTGTTAATACCAGTATCCAGTACGATTTGTTGGATTGTTTGCATTCATTTGTGCTGGTTCGGTTGGTTGTTTAGTTTCTTCATCCTCACCATCTTCAACTTTAAGTTCTTGTTTAGAGTCTTCTAAATCACCATTTTCAGACTCTCCAACAGCCTTTTCTTCTGTTGCAACATTCATTGAGCTTGGCTTTGGAGCTAGAGTACCATTTTCAAGTTCCTTATTCTTTTTAGCCTCTTCTTTGCTTGGTTTAGCCTTCTTAACTCTTGGTTGAGGGGTATAGTTGCCTAGCATATACTCAACAAAATTATATTTCTTGCCTTTGATTTCACTAATGTATCTAAATAATACATATGCGATTGCCAAAATTGAATAAATTGCGCAAATATTACGCATCACCAAAGGGAATTTATTTGTAATTCCATTGATATTAAAATCGTATGCAAAGAACAGTACTATAAACAACATAAATTCTAGCACTATAAGAACAGCAATATCACCAAAACGCTTTTTGTTTTCACTCTTCAAAATACTTGATATCGCCAAAAACAACAATATGCTTGAACCAATTAACGCAAATCCAACTCCACCAAAGAACGATATTACATTAGACATTGCAATGCCTATAGCAAATATGGCAATAATGTACATATAAGCTTTGTTAAAACTATTTTTTTCCATAATTCACTCCTTTGAACTGACATTATTATACCACATAAATATGATATTGGCAAATATTTAGTGCCAAGTTTTTTAATTTACAAATAGATATTCTTCTAGCAATCCTATTTAAACAAATAAATCGGCACCAGAAATTCTATATAATTGATAAAAAATAACATACCGCTAATAATAACAATATGCCATATTTTAATTATCACGCTAAAATTAAAAATCTAATTAAATCTAACCATTGCTTAAGTGTAAGTCTTGTATATAAATACAACCATATCAAACCAGCAATGGTGTTTTATTTTGATAATAACAAGCCTATGCCCATCCGCGACTATATGTGGCAAGAATATCTTCCTTTAATTAAACAATATAAGATTAAACTATATAATCATGATAATATTTATTTTGAATTTTAAATGTTAAAAAGCAAACCAAAATCGGTTTGCCTTTTGTCCTTTATTATAATATATCTTTCTCATAATTAATTTTGTATAGATGTGTGCTATTGTCATCTACTTTCAACAAATCACTTATTTCTAGGTCGGCAACAATATATATGGTGTTATCCACTGCCAATACTGGAATATTTCCACGCAAGCGTTGAGGTATCTTTTTATCCGCTAAATAGTCTTTTAATTTCTTGGCACTAGTAGATCCGTAAGGCACAAACATATCTTTATCGTCTTTAAATCTCCACACCGCATTTGCTGGGACTTTGTTTGCATCTACCACATGTTGATGAGGTTTGATGTCATTAAACACTTTTGAACTAACAATGCGGATTGTTCCAAACCCTTCGATATAGTTTTTGCCCTTTTTAAACTCTTGCGCAACTGTTTCAACCTTTTTCTTAAGTGGAGCAATTGTTAAATATTCATATTCCTTATGCACCTTAATACCAAAAGGCAAATCGATACTATCGCCATTTTGACCATCGTGAGCAAATTCACAAATCATATTAATATGCTTGCTTTCAATGTCTTGGCTAGCATAAGCGCTCAACACCTTTAATAATACCCGATTGATTACTGATGGTTGATAACTAAAATAGTACATTGGCACGCGCGTCACATCGCCAAGTTTGGCAATTGAACCGGTTTCTATTTGACTGTTAATATATTTGTCGTCTTGAGCACAAATATCTGCAAAATGAACAAGATTTTTGTCAACAGACCTAAACTTTTTACGAATGGTAGGCATAATAACGTTTCTAATATAGTTGCGTGAATAATTAATATCTTCGTTTGTTTCATCATCAACGTATGGAATAGCATATTCATCAATGTAGCCCATAATTTCTTCACGCGGAACAGTTAACATTGGGCGAATATACTTGTTGTCACGGATTGGCTCCATACCCTTTGCACCGCTTAATCCACAGCCACGAAGCAGATTAAGAAGTATTGTTTCTGCCTGGTCATACATATGATGAGCCAAAGCAATTTTATCCACTAGGCCTTTTTTAATCAACGCTTCAAATGTATTATATCTAGCATCTCTTGCTGCTGCTTCAATAGACAATTTTTCATCTCTTGATAGTTTAACAGCATCAACCTTAAAAGTGTATGCCTTAATATTATTTTCCTTACAATAATCCATTACAAACGCACTGTCCGCAGCGCTATGCTCGCGAATACAATGGTCAATATTGATTGCAAGCACTTGACAATTAAGCGTTTCGCGATTTTCGTGTAAAAAGTGTAGTAATGCCATACTATCTCTACCACCACTGGTTGCAACACCAATAATTTCGCCTTGCTTAATCAACTTATTTGCTTTGATATAATCTAAAATTCTGTCCATACTCAACCTCTTTAGCCTTATTATATATTAAAACTTAAAAAAGGTCAATAGTTATGGCTTAAATTGCTTGCGATAAATTTTGCAAATACTTTTTACCTTAAAATTTATTATAATCATATCAAACGCTAAATAATAACGCTTATACTTTCTTCTAAAATTCGACAAAGTATTTGAGTTGATTTTTTTAATTTGTCCACAATTATTCAACAAAATGTGAGTTAGTTGCTTGATTTTCAAGTAATGTTTAACTATAATTTTATATATCAAAAAGGAAATTACTTATGAAAAATTATTTAGAATATACTTTTACCACACGTTTTGATGATGTTGGTGCAACACGAACCATGATGCCACATAATATTGTGTCAGCCTTTCAACTATGTTCCAACAATCATTCAGACATTTTAGGTGTTGGGGTTGAAGATATACGTAAAAGTTGTAATGGTAAATGGGTGGTGCTTAAGGCAAAATTTGAATTTGACCGCTTTCCATCTATTAACGAGCAACTGACCGTTGCTACCTGGCCACTTCAAACGCGTATGCTATTCCCTCGTTGTTTTGAATTAAAGCAAGACAATGTAAGTATCGTGCGTGGCCGTATGGAATATGGCGTACTAAGTGAGGAAACTAATCGCCTAGTACTACCTAAATATGTAGGTGACCTTGGCATAACTGAATTTTTACCAAGCAATATGCGTGACGACACCTACACCAATGCTACTTGTGACTTTGATGAAAATGATTTGGTTTACACTAAAACTATTCGTCTAAGTGAACTTGACTATAATATCCACGGCAATAATATTGCCTATATCAAAATGGCGCAAGATTGCTTTACCTATCAAGAATATTCCCACTTAAATATCAGCGTGCTTGAAATGTACTACACCAATCAATGCTTTGAAGGTGACCAAATTAATATGTATAAAAAACTTGTTGAAAACAAATACATTATTGAAGGCAAAACCGACACCAAAAGCATATTCCGCGCGGTATTCATCTTAAAATAAAAAATTTATTTTGTCATACCGACTGAGCAAATTTATTTGCGAACGGAGAGTGTCTCAAACATTATAAAAACATAAAAAGACCTATCATTTTTAGGTCTTTTTTGTTATTTCATCCCGTCCCACATTTCACAAATAAATTCCGCACCTGCTTTAATATTGTCATCTTCTGCTTTTTGTATTTGTTGTTTTTGTTTTTCTGTTAACTCAATATATAATTCTGGATGCCAATTGCCATATAATGCAGAACGTCTATCTTGCAAAAATTGTGATGGTAAACATTCTCCATAAGTAACTCCGTCGTGATGCATAGAAGTTTCATTTAATGTTCTGGTTAAATATGTATTCAAATTTTCTGCTTTAAATTGAGTATCACACGCTTTCAAATAACAATTAATCAAAGGCTTCATTATTCTATCAACATCTTCACTTGATACATAATCTGCATTGTACGAAATATCCAAATCTTTTAATAATTGTCTATCAACTTGTGTACAATCACGCAACATTTCAATAATTTCACATAACTTTAAACATTTAGTTTTATAAATTTTAAACGAATCTTTAAAATACTTTAAATCGATTGCATTAAACTCAAATTTTGACCTCGCTAGTTGCTTACTAAATCTTTCAACTGATTGTTTGATTAATCTATCTCTGTCTCTTTCAGAACCTGTCAAACAAATCACACAATCGCCTTCAATCTTTTCATCCATATCAATTCCCGCCTCTTTCGCTTTGGATTTAAGAAATGCCTTAATTTCTTCTTCTGTGATATCAATAGTTTGATTTTGGCAATAAGATTTAATATCTTCAATATTATACATATAACCTAAAAATTCAATGCCGTGAATATAACTATTTGCATAATCTATAACTTCGTTTCTTCTAATTTTCATACACTTTCCTCGCTTTTCATAATATATCACACAAATACACCCTTGTCAATATTAATGTATAAAAAAAGACCTATAAATTAGGTCTTTTATTTTTCTTGTAAACTAATTACCAATCCCAAATATTATGTGTATATACTTTTACATCATTGTAAAAATCAAAATACTTTTTACCATTTTGATTGCGACTATTCTTATACTTTTGATATGGTGTAAGCGGTTTTTTGCTATTGTTTACATTTGGTTTTTGGTCTATTTTATTTTCAGTTTGTGCAACTTTATTATCTTGACTTTCCGCCACCTTTTGTTCGTTATTTTCCATATTCTTATTATACACTATAAAACTTATATTGTCAATAGCCTACTGTTTGCCAGTGCTTCCAATTCCGCCACGATTAGCATTATCTAGCTTTTCAACCACATTAAATTCAACTGGTGGTTGGTGCTCAATTATTCTAAATTGGCAAATACGGTCGTTTTTGTGGATTACGGTATCACGCATTGCAAGTGCTGGAAAGCGCCATTGGTCATCGTCACCACAAAATGTTTCGTCAATAACGCCAATACTATTAGTTTGAAGTATTCCAAAATTTTTAAAGGTAGAACTGCGTGGAGCCATAATTGCCTCATAACCCTTAGGCAGTTGCATTGCAACGCCTAGTTTAATCAACTTAAATTCGCCCGCCTTCATCTCCACATCTTCAGCAGAACGTAAATCGTACCAGTCACTTTTGCCTGCAATAAATTTGATAGGCTCAATATCGGTAAAATACTTAATTTTAATTTCCATAACAGTCTCCTTTGTAATCTCTACGATTAGTTTAGCATAAATTTAAAATATATCAAAATAAAATAAAGCAATAATATTATTTAATAATATCTAACACTTGTGGCTTTTAGTTGTAATAGCATTGTAATATTGGCACTGAAAAAATTATTTCAAATCATTGACATAAAATAAATATTTATGGTACTTTATTAATATGAATAACGTCATTCAAATTTTATTTTAAAAGGACATTTATGATTAGTGTAAAAAATCTAACCAAAGTATATAAACTTAAAGGTAAAAAGGGTGCTAATAACGTTGTGGCACTTAATAATGTAAGCATAGACTTCCCAGACACCGGCTTAGTATTTCTATTGGGTAAAAGTGGTAGCGGTAAAAGTACATTACTAAACTCAATTGGCGGACTTGACACATTTGATAGCGGAGAGATTATTATTAAAGGCAAGTCTTCAAAAGACTTTAAGCAAAGCGACTTTGATAGTTATCGTAATACATTTATTGGATTTATATTCCAAGAATATAATGTGTTGGAAGAATTTACAGTTGGCAAAAACCTAAGTTTAGCCCTTGAACTTCAAGGCAAAAAAGCTAGTAAACAAATCGTCAATCAATTGTTAGACCAAGTTGACTTGTCAGGATACTACAAACGCAAACCGAATCAACTATCTGGTGGTCAAAAGCAACGTGTGGCGATTGCACGTGCGTTAATTAAAAATCCAGAGATTATTATGGCGGATGAACCAACTGGTGCATTAGATAGCGCTACCGGCAAACAAGTGATGGACACATTAAAAAAGTTGTCTAAAGAAAAGCTCGTAATTATTGTGTCACACGACCGCGAATTTGCTGAAATTTATGGTGACCGTGTGGTTGAACTTAAAGATGGTCAAATAATTCGTGACGAAACCAAAACAGAGGTTGAGGCAGTTAGGTCGCCAAGTGGTGTTAGTTTTATTGACAATAAAATTATACATATCAAAAAGGGTCAACAAATTAGTAGAGAAGACCTTATTAGAATTAATCAAATGATTGTACACAACTCTAATAATGAAGATACTATTATCTCATTTGACAACAAAGCCAACCAAGATGTCAAAAAGTCTGCATTTATAACCGACGATGGCAATCGCGAAGTATTTATAAACACCACCCGTAATGATATCAAGCGCGCCTATCACGACCCATCTCAATTTAAAATGATTAAATCTAAATTAAAATTTAAAGATTCATTTAAAATGGGTGCCAGTTCGTTGAAGCACAAACCTATAAGATTGATATTTACAATATTATTATCGGTTGTGGCATTTGGAATGTTTGGCGTCGTTAATACTATGTCCAGCTTCAATCGCGCAGATTCAGTTTATGAAACTCTTAAGCATTTAGACATTAAATCAATCGCAATTAATAAAAACATTGACTATTATGAATCATTTACTATCACAGATTCAGAGCTTGATAAATTTAAATCAGATAATCCTAGCCACAATTTATATCCTGTAATAGCAAGCGGAGATTCGTTTAATATCTATATTTCAGGAGAATCCTCCAATCAAGATCAATACTCACACAACACTCTTAGACGTGAAAGTATTTCCGGAATGATGGCAATCAATGAAGGTATTTTAAATTATTTAAATCTAGATTTAGTAGAGGGTGTGCTTCCTTCAGCCGATAATGAAATTTGTATTTCATATAATATGATGGAAACCATTAAATATAAATATTCTAGCGTAACATCAATTGCCGACTTAAATGGAAAAAGTTTCTCGATTGGCTCTTACGGACAATTTAATATTGTTGGTATAGTTAAGGATGATACAGACCTATCTAGGTATGCAAATTTAAAGGGTGACAATGCTTCATGGAATGAAGATTATGACTTATATCAAGAGCTTGAAAAATTAATGAGATGTAGTTTTGTTAATATGTGTTATGTTACATCTAACGCTTTTAATAACTGTAAGGAAATATCTGATAATGGCTACAATTATGAATTCCAAGCATATAGTAAAGATCTAGATTATGTAAGTGGAGGCTCTAGCATTAGGTTTAGAACTCCTCAAAATCATCATCAAGGAGCTGACCTTTACTGGTCAAAAGATAATAAATCTTTAGAACAATTAGTAAGTTCACTAAAAGGTAATCAGGCAATAATTAATCGTTATGTATTGACCAGCCAATTGGGAATAAGCGATGATGAATTAGTCGCAAAATTAGATAATGGTTTAACAGTGGACTTTTGTTATGGATATAACGGTAAAGACTCTCATGCGTTTACTTTGGAAATTGTAGGATGTTGGAATATTGACGAAATTATAATAACAGGCGATTTATATAACAAATACATTCCTGGCGTTGATTATATTGTTACTAAATTTGGTGGCTCCAACTCTGATAGAGGTTTAATTAAATATTTTGAAAATAATAACAACAACATTTTCAATTTCAATGTACAATTCCAGTCTACAAGCGTATTAGATGAATTTGGTGGAATGATTGAAGATATGGCAAATATATTGTTATGGATTGGTGTAGGCCTTGCAATATTTGCAGGATTAATGCTAATGAATTTCATATCTACAAGTATTGCTTACAAAAAGCGCGAAATAGGTGTGCTTCGTGCAATTGGTGCAAGAAGTAAAGACGTTTTCTCCATATTCTTTGCCGAAAGTTTTGTAATTTGTATGATCAATTTCTTACTTTCAGCCATAGGAACAGGTGTTATTTGTTCTATAATTAACAACACTTTTGCATCAAAGATTGGAGTTCCTTTAACACTAATGATGTTTGGATTTAAACAAATAGCTTTACTATTTGGAGTGGCTTTGGGTGTGGCATTTATATCTACATTCTTACCTGTACACAAATTTGCAAAGAAAAACCCTATTGATAGCATCAATAATAGATAATTTAAAAATATCTCACACAATTTGTGAGATATTTTTATTTTAATATCTTTTACGCATATCAACGCCGTTGAATTCGATGTTAAGCGCCAAAGTCTTATTTGACAATCTGCTATAAATACGTTCATCATATCTATTAAGTATATCTTCCATAGACAGATTAGTTGAAATTAACGTTGGCTTATACCTTTTTTGACGAAGATTAACAATGTTAAATAAGTATTCCACTGTTATATTTTTAAGTAATGGTTCACACCCTAGGTCATCAATAATCAACACGTCACAATCCATATATTCGTTAACCTTGCTTGGAAGCGAAAAATGATATTTTCTACACTCTTCATTAAGCGCAAATGCGGTTACAAACATAACATTAAAGCCTTTAGCAATCAAATCACTTGCCATACATTCTAATAGGAATGTTTTGCCGGTCCCTGTTCCACCAACCATATTTATGTTTAATATATGAGAATTAGGGAATTTGCCACACCATTGTTTTGCCATATCATAAATGCGGGTTAAACTAGGACTAATATTAGGCGAACAATCTGCAAATGTAACAAACTTATATTGCTTGTTTTCTTCACTAAGTCTACGATTAAGTTCAGTACGCAGACATTCGCACAGTTTGCCATTAACCACACCGGTGTCATTGCACTTGCTACATTCATACATAGGCTCCATTCGCCTTACATCAATCTTGTGTGAAGATATGTAGTCTTGATATAATTGCCTAATTTTATCAAAAGTATTGGTCGCTTGCATCAATTCGTCATTTCCGCCACCATATTTAGCTTTAATCAAATCAATCTTGGCTTGATTGTAATTAGTATACAGTCTTTTAAATTCGGACTCACGGCACAAATCTTGCACGTATGCGTCAGCGTCAATTTGTGCTTGATGACGTTTGCGGTCAAGATTTAACTTTAATTCATTAATCAATTGAGTTTTTGTCATTAGATTTCCACCTCATCTAGATTACTAAAGAAGCTATTTAATTGTTCCTTAGTATATTTATCAGATTTTTTAACTGCGGTCGCTGTTGGTTCAAAACTTGAATTTGCCTTAGCTTGTTCAATTGTGGTTACACCCTTAGCCTTCCAACTAGACAAAATCTTGTTCATATATTGCATTGCATTAGCCTTGCCAACAGATAGCCCGGTAGCCCAAGCAATAATTTCATCACTAAAATTCCACATTTCAGTCCAAGTGCGGTAAAATTCGCGGTCAAACTCATTTACGTAGCGCTTAATCCCTAGATTTTCAAGCAATACTCGAACTTTGTCATCCCACGCGGTCAAATCTGATAGATATTCATTAAACGCTTCAAGCGATACAATACCCAACTTATATAACTTTTGCACCACGCGGTCATAAGCATCTAACGTGCGAATGCTATTTTTAAAGCAATAATCCGCTATCTGCACCAAAATCTCATCGCCATAACCCATTTGCACCCATTTAACCACGTATGTATCAATAACTTTGGTCAAATCTTCATAATACAAGCCCAAACCTTTGACAATTTGACGCGCTAAAGAGGTCATATTATCTTTTTGAGTCTCATAATTTTCAATTTCAATAATAGAATTCAAGCGCATCTCATAATATTTGTTTAATAGGTTGTTTAAATATGTAATGTCTGCCTTAGATTTCTTGATTTGCAATCGTTTAGCCACCGCAATAATAGTGTTAAGGTCAAAGTCCAATTCACCAAGCCAGCGATTAAGCATTTGCACGTCTTCAAGTTGCACTTTTCGCTTAGTTCCCAAAGCATTTAACACCAGCATAACCTTATCATCCAATATGCCTAATTCTTGAATTTTGTTTTCAACATCTTCAGTGGTGTGGACGCCTTCTTTTTCCCAATTTTTAGCCACAGTGATAATATAAGGGTATGTAACACTTTCACCTTTAAGGTCGGCACAATATTTAATAATCATCACCAATGCTTCAGGTTGAATATGATATTTTTCAATCACATTATAATACTCACTAAATTCAGTAGGAGTAATCATACGCTTTGATAAAATCTCTTGCACTTGAACATTAAAATCAGTGTATTTGCCAATCTTGTATTTCTTGATACTGCCAAGGCTGGAATTAAGTGGCATAAACCTTACTTCCATAGGGTTAGTATTAATCACTTGCACCACGCCTTGCTCTTGCCAATAATTAAACGCCCCAACAACCTCATCTTCAGTTACATTAAGCACGTTTGCGAAATTAGATAGGTTATTGTCTGGTGCAACACTGTTAGCACATTTGCTAAGCCCCATAAGATACACTTTTACACACAATTCCGGCGCATCTGGCAAAAAATTGTTAATAAATATATTATCCACAACTGTCTTGTCGTTGATAATGTATGACGAACTGTATTTACACAAACACATAACGCACCAACCTTTTAAACTTTTGTTTACTTTAGTGTACCACAAACCAACCCACTAGGCAACGATAGTTATGCACAAATTTAAATTTTAATCCACAACTTGTGATTTTAGTGTGGATAACTCGGTATTTTTTTAGCCCAAGCCTAATACATTAGTATAGGTGAATTATGAAAAGATTTATAAAAATATTTGTTTGTGGCATTATTGCCATGTGCTCAATTCTATTTGTTGGTTGTAAAGATAAAAAAGATAATCTTGACCAAATAAGCAAAAGTTTAAGCACTTACACAATGAATATCAACTATGATGATAATGCCAAAAGTTTGTATGCTGAACAAACCTTAAATTATGTAAACAACAGCGATGCATTGCTAGGTGAAATATATTTTCATTTGTATGTGGCGAGTTTTTGCGCAGGTGCAGTAAATCAGCCCGTGGAAGATATGTACAAGGCAAAAGCATTCCCCAATGGCGAAAGTTATGCAACGCTTAATATCATAAGGGTTAAACTCAACAACGCCGATATAATGCCCTCTTATGAGGGTGAAGACAATGACCTTATGCGCATTGACCTAACTGATAAACTTGAGCCAACCACTTCAGCTGAAATATACATAGAATATAGTATCGCACTACCAAATGTCTCTCATCGCTTTGGTTATACTGATAATGGAATTAATCTTGCCAACTTCTACCCAATCGCTTGTGTATACGATGATAACGGCTGGAGCAAAAATCCATATCATTACAACGGAGACCCTTTTTATAGTGAAATGGCTAATTATAATGTAAATTTTAGTTGCGATAAAAATTTGATTTGCGCATTTTCAGGCAGGGCTGACCAAACCATTGACGGCGACACAGCCTACTATTCAATCAATAATAAATGCGTGCGCGAGTTTGCTGTGATGATGAGCAACCAGTTTAAGACCATATCTTGTAATGATAATGGAATAGATTATACATATTATTATTTAAATGACGCCACACCCGACAAGGCGCTACAATGCGCTGTGGATTGTATTAACACATTTAGCAACCTGTACTACCCATATCCATATGCAACCTATAATGTGGTCCAATCCAGTTTTCTATACGGTGGTATGGAATACCCAATGCTTTCACTAATCAGCGACGACATTGACAACTACGACGACTATCTTAATGTGATTGTTCACGAAAGCGCGCACCAGTGGTGGTATAACATTGTTGGTAATGACGAATATACTAATCCGTGGCTAGACGAATCTCTTACCGAATTTAGCACACTACTATTTTACAACAACAATGATGGCTATAACTTAAACTATCAAGACATGATTTCCGGTATGCATGAAAATTATAATTTATTTGTAACTGTGTATACTGACGTATTAGGCCAATTAGATACATCCATCAATCGTCCAGTATGCGATTACAACACATCTCCCGAATATACTTATTGCGTATACGTAAAAGGTACCATGATGTTTGATAGCCTTTATCAACTGGTAGGTAAAAAACAATTTATGAAGGCTATCCAGCTGTACGCCAAAACTTATGCCTATGATATCGCCACGCCTGATTGCTTGATTGCGTGTTTTGAAGAAGTGACTAAATCTAATATGCAAAATTTCTTCGACTGCTGGCTATCCGGCAAGGTGGTAATTAATTAGTCACTTGGCAGTTGTATCATCCAATAATTATATAATTAATATTTAATTTAAGATTATTTAAATAATTAATAATTTAATATTAAATAAAAATAAATTTATTGAAATAATAATTAATTTTAATAATATTAATATAATAAATAAAAGCCTAGAAATAAGGCTTTTATTTTATATTTAATTT
>JAZUAB010000024.1:0-3524 GCA_045637745.1 Candidatus Onthoplasma sp.
TAAACTTTTCAGCAGTGTGTACAGCCACGTCATAGTCATCAAATTCTTCCAAATATGATTTTGCAATGTCTTTATTAACACCCTTTTGAATCAACTTTTGTTCAAGGGCCCGTTTACTTAAACTGCGTTGTTTTATATTAATATAAGCAGATGCAAAATTCTCGTCATTAATAACGCCATATTCATTAAACTTATCCGTCACCTTATTGATAACATCGCTCTTGTAGCCTTTACCTCTTAAGTAGTCTTTAAGTTGTTTGGTAGTTATTAATTTGCTAGAAACGTAATTCATCGCAAGATTGGTTGCAATCATTATATCGCTTTCAAACACAACTTCGCCCAACTTGCCTTGGTCAATTTCAGTGTTAGTGGCAATTCCGTACTTAACAATTATTTCACTATGCAAAATATATTTTTCACCAGAAATTTCCACAATGAAAATATTGGGGTTTCGACTAGACTTTAACGATATTTTTTCAATCAACATATTTACCTTCTTTGTATTTTAATTTTATCAAATATTTAACAATAATGCAAATATTTAAATGTTTAAATAAATTTATTTATTTAATGTTGTACAAATTTGATTTAATGTGATATAATAGGTTTATGAGTAAAGAATTTAAGAGATGTCCTAGATGCAATAGCAAAGTTCACGTTGACTTTGGTAGATGCGGTAATTGTGGATTAAATTTTATTAAATTTAATTCAGCAACCGCAAGTGAAGCTAAAAGCGCATTCCGTATGGGCGAAAAAGAACGCGTTATATATACAACTAAAGTCCCTAGCGATGTGAGTCGATTATCAATGTTTTTAATGGCAATGCTTGGAGGCTGGTTTGGCTTGCATTATTTTAATCTGGGAAAAATATGGCGAGGGTTATTTCAAGTTGTAGGCTTTGTGTTGGGAATGATTTATTCGTTTATTGCAGTTAGATTAAATATTCGTGTTGGCTACCTGTGGAATTTATTGTTAGTCTGCGGAATTATATGGGCATCAAGTGTAGTGATATGGTTTTGGGACACAGCTTCAATTGCATTTAAGCGATTTAAATATCCAGTGTCATTGCCATATTCAAATCAAGTTGAAAAAAAAGTTAATTACAACTCAAAACAAGGAGAATAAATGGCTACAGTTGTTGTGGGATTAAGCGGTGGGGTTGACTCAGCTGTCACCGCCCTTCTATTAAAAAATCAAGGTTATGATGTAATAGGTATGTTTATGGTGAATTGGGAAGAAACTGATTCACATGGTATTTGCACGTCTGAAAGCGACTTTGAAGATGTAAAGCGCGTTGCCGATGCAATTGGCATACCATATTATACAGTTAATTATGCAAAAGAATATTGGGACAGAGTGTTTGAATACTTTTTGAAATCATACAAAGAAGGTCGCACCCCTAATCCTGATGTTTTGTGTAATCGTGAAATAAAGTTTGGACCTTTCTTGCAACAGGCAATGCAACTAGGTGCCGACTATATTGCGACTGGTCATTATGCTAAAAAAGTGGTGCGCGATGGCATTAGTTATTTGTATAAGGCGAGCGATTTAAATAAGGACCAAACATACTTTTTAAATCAATTATCGCAAGAGCAATTGTCAAAAGTTATATTCCCTCTTGCTGAGATTGATAAGCCTGAAGTTAGACGAATTGCAGAAGAAAATAATCTTGTAAATGCTAAGAAAAAAGATTCTACTGGAATATGTTTTATTGGCGAGCGCAATTTTAGGAAATTCTTAAAAGAATACATCCCTATGCAAAAAGGTAAAATTATGGACCTTGAAGGAAATGTGCTTGGCGAGCACGATGGAGTTATGTATTATACTATTGGTCAACGTAGAGGCCTAAATTTAGGCGGAAAAGATGGCTATGATAACGATAGATGGTTTGTTGTTGATAAAGATGTTAAAAATAATATTTTATACGTAAATTGCGGTGAATGTGAACAAATGTTTTCAACCGCATTGACAGCATCATCATTTAATTGGATTAGCGGTAAGCTTGAACAAAACGAATTTGATTGCTTTGTAAAATGCAGATATCGTCAACCTGATCAGCCTGCACATATCAAAATTCTTGATAATGGCGACGTATATGTTGAGTTTAAAGAAAAACAGCGCGCTGTAACTCTTGGACAGTTTGCTGTGCTTTACGCTGAAGACGGAATGTGCTATGGCGGTGGCGAAATTATTAAAACTGAACATTAAACTTTAATAAAGACATAAATTGTATTTGATTAATACAATAAAGAAGGGGTAATAATGTCTGAAAATGAATTAAAACGAAATGTAAAATTGTATCCGTCATATAGGGCTTTTGCATATGACTTCTTGTTTTTGTGGACGATATCAATATTATACTTAACCGAAGTTAAAGGATTAACATATTCACAAGTAATATTATTGGACTCTATACTAATGTTTGCAGCATTTGCAATACAAGTCCCTATTACTAAATTTATAAATAAATTTGGCAGAGTGCTTGCGTCAAGAATAGCAGCGATTTCTTGGCTTGGATTTGCCTTAATATATTTATTTGGTCAAGGCTTTCCAATATTTATAGTCGCAAATCTGTTATACGGACTTGGTGTTGCAATTAGAAATATTTCTGATATAGAAATATTGTCGTTATCGCTTAAAAAACTTAATAAAAAACGTGATTTTTCAAAAATTGAAGGCAAAGGGCTGTTTATATACAATATTTTAGAGGCAATTTCATCAATCGCGGCTGGATATTTATATGAATTTGTCAATCCATACGCTCCGATGATAGGAACTGTTGTGTGTTGTGGAATTTCAGTTGTATTGTCATTTATGATTAAAGACCCTATCGATGATGAAATTGAAGAAAAAGAATTAGATAAAATTGAAGAAGAAAAATCAAAGCGTTCACCTTCATATAAAGCTTTATTAAAACGTCCTTTTGTAATATCTATGATTATATTTTGTTTTAGTTTTTATGGGCTATTAAGTGTTTTTAGTTCTTTAGCTAAAATGTACTACCAAAATATTAATACTCCAGCATACCTGTTTGGATATATATTCTGTGCATTAAAACTAATTAGTGCACTTACCTATAAATATGAATTTAAATATGAGCTTAGAAAAGGTGTTAAGAGTTTGATAATCTTCTCTATAGTTGCGTTGCTTGCTTATGTAACCAATGCTATTGTTTATATAATTAATCCATCTTCTGTTATATCAATAATCATTATCACCATTATGATTATTGGTCAACAAGTTTCACGGTCGGCATATCGTATCGCAACCAGAAATTATATTAATACTTGTTCCACCAAGTTGGCACTCAGCAAAACTCTCACATTATACTCAATGGCTGAATATCTTGGTTACGCACTCATAACAATGTTTACATCACTTGTGTTAGGGCTTTCTGGAGACAGTTTCGTTGTTGCAAATATTTCATTAGTAGCACTGCTTGCGATACCTTTGATTGTTGGTGTAACACTATTTGTGAGAGCATTAATCAAAAGCTATATGTCTAGATGCACAATCGTACGTAA
>JAZUAB010000025.1:0-23040 GCA_045637745.1 Candidatus Onthoplasma sp.
TTTTTATAAAAAAATGATATAATAGGGTAAACAGAATACTACACAAAACGGACAAGTTATGTAGGAGATTTTTATGAAAAAAACTTTAAATGATATTGATGTTAACGGAAAGAGAGTTTTACTTAGGGTTGATTTTAATGTACCACTAAGCGCTGATTTGAAGATTGTTGACGACACCCGTATTATTGAAGCTTTACCAACAATTGAGTATTTAGTGTCTCACAACGCTAAAGTTATTATTTGTTCGCACTTAGGTCGCCCAGAGGGCACTACAAATCCTAAAATGTCTTTGCGCCCTATCGCAAGCAGATTATCTAGATTGTTGCAAAAGGAAATTGCTTTTGTTGAAGATGTTAAGGATGAGGCATGCACAAAAGTTTTAGCAAACTTGAAAGACGGTGAAATCGCATTGTTGGAAAATATCAGATTTTACAAAGAGGAAGAAGATAACGATAAAGATTTTGCCAAATTACTAGCTAGTTTTGCTGATGTATATGTGTTTGACGCATTTGCAACTGCACACCGCAAGCATGCTTCTACATATGCTGTGGCAGAGTTGTTGCCAAACTGTGTGGGATTCTTAGTTGAAAAAGAAATTGAAATGTTTGATAAAGTATTGGCAGAACCCGAACATCCATTTGTTGCTGTGCTAGGCGGAGCTAAAGTTACAGATAAACTTCCTGTTATTGAAAATTTATTAGATAAGGTTGATACAATTTTAATTGGTGGCGGAATGTCTTATACATTTGTTAAAGCTATTGGTGGAGATGTAGGTCAATCATTAGTTGATAACAAGAGCATTGATTTAGCAAAACAAACTTTAGATAAAGCGCAGGAAAAAGGTGTTAAAGTAATACTTCCTTGCGACAACTATGGTGCTGACGAGTTTTCAGCAACGGCAAAACGCAAATGTTTTAATAGCGGATTCTTCGCAAAAGATTTTCAAGGGATGGACATAGGTCCTCATACAACCAAGTGTTTCAAAAATATAATTAAGGATGCTAAGACAATTGTATGGAATGGTCCAATGGGGGTATATGAATTCCCTAAATTCCGCAGAGGCACACGCAAGATTGCAAAGTATATTGCTAAGAGTAAGGCTGTAAGCATTATTGGTGGCGGAGATACTATTGCCAGTGTTCAAGATATGGGTGTTGAAAACAAAATCACACACATTTCAACTGGTGGTGGCGCAAGTTTAAATTTATTGCAAGGTAAAAAATTGCCATGTATTGAAATTATTGAAAATAAATAATTAAATTAATTTTAATAATTAAAAATACTTAAAATAAGGCAATAAAATAATTATTTATAAAAAATAAATTATTTATTTAAATTAAAAAATATAAAATTAAAGGTGGCTAGTTCCACCTTTTTAAATTGGAGAATAAATGAAGAAGGGATTATTATTAATTTTAGATGGTTATGGCGAAGCGCCTAAAAGCGAGTACAATGCTGTGACAAACGCCAACACGCCATACTTAGATTATTTAAGACAGACTTATGCTAGCACTTTATTATATACTCATGGTCGTAACGTTGGATTGCCTAACGATGCAATGGGCGGATCTGAGGTTGGTCACACAACAATTGGTGCTGGAAAAATCATAAAAACAACAACGGTTAAAATTGATGACGAGATTGAAGACGGTACATTTTTTAAACACTCTCAATTTGTACGACAATTTGAAAGATTAAGCTATTGTGGTGGAGCATTGCATATTGCCGGGTTGTTTTCGGACAAACAAATTCATAGTGATATCAATCATTTATTTGCTTTGCTACGCTTGGCAAAACAATATAATATAAATAGAGTGTTTGTTCACGCATTTACTGACGGTAGAGATTGTGCGCAAGATGACAGCTTTAAATATTTGGAAATGTTTAATAATGCGTCTGCGGAAATTGGTGTTGGCGAAATTGCAACTGTCGGTGGACGTTTTTATGCAATGGATAGAGAACAAAACTGGGAGCGCACAAATCAAGCATTAGATGCTATATGTAAAACCGATTATGATTATGAGGACGCTTATAGTTGTTTAAAGCATAGTCACGACAATGGGGTTACTGATGAATTTGTTGTGCCAAGCAGAATCAAAACTGAAAAAGAATACACTTTTAGTAGCGATGACCTATTTATATTCTATAATTTCCGTGCAGATAGAATGAAACAGCCTGTAAAAGCATTAAGTGATAGAAATATAATGGATATTATAACTCTTTGCAATTTCTATGAATGTGAAAGAGTAACTCATATTTATGACGATGAAGATATTAAAAATACTTTAAGCGAGTATTTATCAAAACTTGGTTTAAAGCAGTTAAAAATCAGTGAAAGCACTAAATATGCTCATGTAACCTACTTTTTGAATGGGGGACGCGAAGAAGCTTTTGATGGTGAAGATAGAATTCATATCCAAACTGAAAAAACATTGGATTTTGCGTCTACGCCAAAAATGCGTGCTGGAGAAATAACTGAAGCAACCGTTAAAGCTTTAAGCACTAAAAAATATGATGCGATTGTTGTTAATTTCTCAAACCCTGATATGATAGGGCATACAGGGGATTACAACGCTGTTGTTACTGCATTAGAGTATCTTGATGGATGCGTTAAGCAGGTTGTAGAAAGGGCAGTATCAAACGATTATTTTGTGTTGCTTACAGCCGATCATGGAAATGCTGAAGAAATGCGTGATGCGCAAGGTAAGTCTCAAACCGCACACAGTTTACATCCTGTTATTTGTTTGGCTATTGACAAAGTCCATCATAATATGGTACAATATGGTGGACTAAAAGATGTGGCACCTACATTTATTAAGTTGATGCAATTACCTGAAAATCCTGCATTTGAAGGAAATGTTTTAATCAAATAATTGTAAGTGTACACAAATGGAGAGGTTATGGACACTATTATTGATTATGTATATAAAACTGTAAGGGGCTGGTCGAATGCAACTTTTGCAATTATTATGGGGGTTGTGGCGTTTTTGGGATTTTATTGGTTGTCAATATTTTTAAAGGCAAACAAGAAAGAATCATCAAAAGTGTCTAAGCCAAGTTCATTGTTTTGGGCCATTATAGCAGTGATTATACTTATTGTATTACCAAACATAAGATATTAACTGTTTTTGGTGGATGAAATATGAACTTTAGGGACATCAAACATTAGAAAAGTTTAATAAAACACTTGTAAAAATGTTTTAGGTGTGATATAATTGCATAGTAAATTAAAAATTGTGGAGGAATTATGAATAATTATACACTATTGGTTGCAGGTTGGGTTACAAAAGTTGTTCCAATAATTAGATATATTATTTTAGTATTAATGGCTATTATTGCTGTTGCTACTATTGCATTAGTGTTTATGCAAATTGGTCAAGGAGGAAATAGCACTAACGTTGTAACAGGTAACGCTGACAGCTATTATTCTCAAAATAAAGGTGGTTCACGCGAGGGTAGAATTACAAGATTGATTTATATTTGCGTTGGACTATTGGTATTGTTGTCAATTTTATTCTTTGTGACATTCAATATCTATAACGGCGAATATATTTAATAAAAATAAAAAGGGCTTATAAAAGTCCTTTTTTCTTGCAATACATTGCCAAACAATATTTTAATATTAAATCATTTTACAAATTTTTTGTAAATGTGATATAATATATTATATAAAGATTTTATTAGGGGTAACATGGATATTTTACAAACTATTATTGAAAACAAACTGGTTTATTTAAGTTTTGATGAATTGGCGAAAGAATTATCACTAATCACTTTAAAGGATAGATCCACAACAAAGTTATTAATTAAAGAGTTGATTGAAAATGGCGATTTGCTGTTTGATGCAAATCAACATATATATGTACCTAAATCTCGTGGATATGTCAAGTGTGTGATTAGGGGAAATCAAAAAGGATTCGCGTTTGCAGAGCGTATGGACGAGAGCGGATTGCCAGATGTGTTTATTCCGCGCCATGCAACGTTGAATGCGGTAAATGGTGATACAGTTTGGGTGCGAATTAATCAAGTTGTTGACAACTATAATCCAGAAGGCGAAGTGGTAAATATTATCAAACGCAATACTGAATATGTGGTTGGTGCTCTTAATGTTAGCAAGAATGGTATAACTGTTGATAGTGATGATGACCGAATTCCAAACATTAAAATATTTAAACACGATTTATTAGGAGCGACGAACGGAGATAAAGTTGTTGTAAAACTTGTTTTTGATGACTTAAATCTTACTTCTCATGGTGTTGTTACAGAAGTTTTGGGCAAGGCTGGTACGGTGGCGGCGGAGCAGTTGTCAATAATTAGAAGCTACAAGATTAAAGATAAATTTGAAGATAGAACTTTGGCTGAAGCAAAGAAAATTAAGCCTACAGTTCAAGAAAAAGACTTAGAAGGTCGTGAAGATTTCACTGATTTGCGCACAATAACAATAGACGGTGAAGATTCACGAGATTTTGACGATGCTATATCAGTTGAAAGAATTGAAAAAGGCGGATATAGGCTTGGAGTGCATATTGCAGACGTATCAAACTATGTAGTAGAAGGATCTGCAATTGATGACGAGGCATTTATAAGGGGAACTAGTGTGTATTTCCCAGATTTAGTTATTCCAATGTTGCCTGAGCAACTATCAAATGGTATATGTTCGTTACGCGAAGGTGTTGATAGGTTGACGCTTAGCGTAATTATTGACCTTGATAAAGATGCTAATGTTATAACAAGCCGTATTAGTGAAGGTGTTATACGTAGCAAACATCGTATGACATACACAGCCGTTCAAGCAATGATTGACGGCGATCAAGACACAATAGATAAATATCAAGACGTGGCTCAAGATATTCAAGATTATGTAACAATTTCAAGATTGTTAAAAGAAAAACGTTTTGCTCGTGGTGAAATTAGATTTGATATTCCTGAGCCAGTGATTACTGAAAACGATGACGGTAGTATTGCTAATATTGAAAAGCGACCAATTGATGAAAGTCATCAATTAATCGAAAGTTTGATGATATTAGCCAACGAAGTGGTGGCTAAGGCATATTTTAGCAAGAAATATCCATTTGTATATCGTGTACACGAAAAACCAGAGGTTGAACGTGTGGAAAAGTTAATTGAAATGCTAAAAGCTTTGCATATTAATGCAAGCATTAACACAAAAGATATTAAGCCTTATGATTTCCAAAAAATATTATCAACATTAGATAATGATGCGCGAAAAGACACTATAAATAAGATTATATTACGTACAATGATGAAAGCGCGTTATGCTCCCGAATGCTTGGGTCACTTTGGTATTGCTAGCACTTTCTATTGTCACTTTACTTCACCAATTAGACGTTATCCAGACCTTATGATTCATCGAATAATTAAGGCTAGTTTAAAAGGTGAAAAAGCCAAAGAGAGCCATTTGCGATTTGATGAAATTGTTGCTAAAGCGTGTGAGCAATCTAGCTTGACCGAAAAACGCGCTGATGAAGTTGAACGCGAAGTAGATGATTACAAAAAGGCTATTTATATGAAACAATATTTAGGTGAAGTGTTTGAAGGAACTGTATCTGGAGTTCAAGAGTTTGGTATATTTGTGGAATTAGATAATACTATTGAAGGCATGATTAAATTTGAAAATTTGCCTATTGACAACTATGATTATGATCCTAAAACAATGCAATTAGAGGGTAGTAAACATTCTTATAGTTTAGGAAACAAACTTCAAGTAATGGTTGTTGCATCTAATACTCATACAAGGCGAATTGAATTTGAATTGGCAGATAGGGTAAAGCCATCAAGTCTTGAAGAAATTGCAAAGATTAAAGATAGAGCAAATAAAGATATGCAAAAGCGTGTGAAAAAATCTACACCTACGCCTAAGCAATCTAAAAATACTAATAAGCGTCCAGAGCATTATAGAAAAAAGACTAAAAAGCAAAGAGATAGAGAAAACTATTACAATTATTAAAAAAAAGCACCTAAATCTAGGTGCTTTTTTATTAAATATTTAACATTTCTGCGGCCTTTGTAGGAGTGTAATTAGGATTGAGTTGGGCTTCTTTGTCAAGTATTTGTTGTCTTGAAAGTTTTAATCCAATAAGAGGTGTTTCATACATAGTATATTCTGGGTAAACGCTAAAAATAGATTTAACATTACGTAAGCCTATACCATGAGTGACTGATATTGAAAATTCTTTGCCTGACTTTATATGGCGATAAGTAAAGTCATCTATTTTTTCTAATATAACATTTTTAATTTTTCTCATAACATACAATGAGTCGCCATTTACTTTAATTGAGCCTTTGTTTAGCACAAGTTGGGCACAATATAGGTTTTGAATTTCGTATTTTGGCTTGTTTGCTTTTTTTGTGTTGTGATTGTGAATAATGTTTTGAAGTAATGATTTTGATTTTTCCATAATATCTCCTTAATTAAATATATATTGTATTTTTAACAGAACAACTCTTCTTGCTTTTGGTCTGGATTGATGCTAAGATTATATTCACTTTCAATGTGCTCTATAATATTTTTAACCAACTTAGTGTCAGGAGTGTAATTCTCTGCTTGCATTAAATCGCACATTTGATTTTTGAATGGAGCCACGGCGTCAATAGCATAACCACCACAACGAGCATAGCACACTCTTGTAAGTTCTTTTCCAGATTTGATATGTACAAATATTGGAGTTCCGTGTTTTGATTTGACTTTCTGCAAAATTGCAAATTCTTTGACAGGTGTTGTATCATAATCAAATTTCATCCAATCTATCATTTTAGAACTATTTAATTTTACAATCTTAGCGCAGTATAAATCATTTATTATGTATGTAGGGCTATTGCTTATTTTACGTTTAATCAAACTGGTTTCTTTTTTCATAATTTATCCTTTAATTAAATATAGTATAAGTTTTATTTTAATAAAATAATTCATCCTTTTCTTGTTCAGGATATAGTTTTTGATTTACATAATCTTCAAGTTCTTTAATATCATTTATTGAAAGTTTTGAAGTCTTTTTTAGATTATTTTCAATCATATATCTTTGCATATATTTATCAAAATCTTTCAAAGTGTCTTGGTTTACTGCATATTCACCAACTTCAGTATGTGACAATAGTCGCAAGGGATGATTAGTAACGATATGACGATAATCGTTTTCCCAATCGGATGCACCAATATAAATATTGTGATAAAATATTGCAAAAGGTTTAATATGATTATATGTCCTGTTATGTCCGCATTGCCAGAAAGTGGGTCCTTTAACAAATTCTCTATCAACAACATAAACGATTTCACCACAATATAAATTCTCAATTTTATATCTTGGTTTATTAAGTTTTCTTACTTCTCGCCTTTGTGCCATACGCTCGATAAGCCTTGGTTTGTTCATGAAATATCCTTTTAATTAGTTCTAAAAGTATATAACAAAATCTAATACTTGTCAAGATTAATTTTCAAAAATCCTGTCAAAAGTAGTATGTGAATTTAAAAATTTTATTTAAATGATTGAAAATTTTAAAAAATATGATATACTATATAACGAATATGTTAATATTCAAATCAAACTAGGAGGAAATATGAAGATAGTTTGTAACAACCCTAATGCAAGTTATTTGTATTTCTTGCTAGATAAATACGAGGCGGGCATTGTTCTAACGGGTGATGAAATTAAAGCAGTGCGTGCAGGACATATGTCAATTAAGGAAAGTTTTGTAAGCGTTAAAAAAGGCGAAGTTTTGCTTAAAAATGCATATATTGAGCAATATTCAAATGCTTATGACGGCAGTCGTAAAAAGGCAAATGAACGTAAGGATCGCAAACTTTTGCTACACAAAACTGAAATTGCTAAGTTGCAAAAGGCAGTAGAGCAAGAGGGATTGACAGTGGTTCCTATCAAGGCATATTTTGACGGCTCGTATTTAAAACTTACTATTGCTCAGGCTAAAGGTAAAAAGACCTACGACAAGCGCGAAAGTATTAAGCAAAAAGATATCGACCGTAAACTTAGTAGGGAACAATACTAATGATTAATGAAAAATGAATAGTGAATAATTGTTACAATTAAACTTTTCATTCTTCATTATTAATTTATCACTACAATTTCAATTGTAATATGGGGGTGTAATGGTTTCGACATTGTAGGATGTTATGTATATGCATATCGTGCGGTGGCACGTAAAATTCACAAAACTTTTAAATAAATAACAACAATACAGTTGCTGTTGCTGCTTAATGCGCAACCGTCAGTTTGCTAGTACCGATATGGCAAAGTCTGGCGTCGCTTATCGGTGAACGACTTTGTAATTTGCCTAGATTATAGAGTGGCTTAATTAGGCTGGTTTTATCAGGTGGTTGAGACACCTCGTTAAAACAAGAACAATTTCTCAACTAAATATGTAGAGTATGCTTAACATTTTATGATGGACACGAGTTCGACTCTCGTCACCTCCACCAACCGGGTGCTACTCGCACCCACGACTTAGAAAAAAGAACACTATTAAGTGTTCTTTTTATATTTATGAATTATAATCGTATGGGATTTTATTTTTCTTTTCGCCTAGAAGATTAATAATATAGCCATCTTTGACTTTACACCACCATTTAGGATTGTTTTTAGGTATTGCTTCTAAAATTAATTCATCTGCTGTATTATTGTCTTGAATTAATTCTAAATCTTTTATTTTTATCGGTAAAAAGATATCATCGTTAATCATATTTTTATCAACAAATATGACGTGAAAACAATTATCTCTAATTTCTGCATCTATAATTGTTCCTATCATGCCTTGATGTATATTATATTTTTTATAAATTTCTCTATCTTTAATTAATTTTACTTTATCTAAATATTTCATTATCGATAATCTCCGTAAATAATGAGAAACCTTGTATTGATAACATTATAACATGCCCCCTTAATTTTGACAATATTTTTAGGAAAGTATATCATATAAAATTACAATTTATAATATTGTGTGTCATTTATTTGGTGTTTATATACAGGATAGTGTTGTTCCACCAACTGATAGTCAGGTCTAAAGGCTTAGCTATTTTTATTGGATTTTGTGGTTTGGTGTGATATAATATTTTTATGGATAAATTATTAATTGTTGATGGAAGTGGGTTGTTGTTTCAGTCATTTTATGGAATGCCTAATAAAATAAAAAATTACAAAGGCGAATGTGTTGAGGCTGTGATATGCTTTATTGGAATACTGTTAAAAACTGTTAAAATGTTAGATGTTAATAATGTTTTAGTTGTATTTGATGGCGAAAACAAACTTGAAAGACGAGATATTGATAAGTCTTATAAAGCCAATAGAGTAGATTACGCACAAATGGGTGAAGAAGACAATCCTTATTCGCAGTTGGGAATAATTAAATATGTGCTAGAAAAATTAGGTGTATCTTATACAGAGACAACAACTTGCGAGGCGGATGACTTGATTGCAAGCATAGTTAATGATTATGGTGGAGAAATGGAAATTGCTATTTCTTCGTCAGATAAGGATTTTTACCAGTTGGTTAACGATAAGGTGAGTGTATTTACATATCGTGGAAAGATTAGCAAACTGTGGACTAAGCAAGAAATTATAAGCAAATATGGTTTTGATCCAAAATATTTTTGCACATTAAAGGCATTGTCGGGTGATAAATCGGACAATATAATAGGCGTAAAGGGGATTGGTCCGTTGACAGCAACCGAATTAATTAAAAAGTATGGAGATTTGAATAATATATACAACAATGTCAATAATTTTAGTGAACGAATAGCAAGATTATTAATAGAAAATAAAGATAGGGTATACAGGAATTATAGTATAATAGAATTGTTTGATAAAACTGGATTATGGCAGTTAAGCAATTGCTCTTTCACTGCTCCTAAAGACTCGTCTGTGGAAATATTAAAAAAATTTAATGTGCTATAAGTATACAAATATTAAAGTCGTAACCGAACTATAGTTGTTGCAATATTTGTCAAAAAATGTCGAAAATGATTTACTTTTAATGTTGACTGATGTATAATAAAGTGATGAGAAAAACTTTTAGAGCAAAAAAAGTGCTAAAGCATAATAAGAAACTAAGATTGTATTATCCAGATGATACAACCTTTTATTTATATATTTATCCGGCGGGAGATCAGGGCCTAAACTTCGAATTTACTGACGATGATTTGAAAAGTATTATGCTATTAGATGCGGATGATACGATAAGTGAACAGTTTTTTGAACCTATTGAAAACGATGAGCCACACAATATATATGAATTGCTTGCGGAAGGGGTGCTTGAAAACAGGCCCACAGGCTCAGATTTAGGGATTTATGATTATAAACCAGTTGATAATAATATAAGTTCAGGTCACAAAAAACATATTACATCAAAAATCGAAAATATAAGTGATTTGGACTGCAATATAATTTCTGAAGATTTTTATGATGAAGAAGACTTTGATTTTAAATATTGTATGTTGGCACAAGAAGATCCCCTTGGCAGTGAAGACACTCAGATTATAAGGACATTTAAAGGCTACTTGGAAATTGTGCGCCCAATTAGTGTGTTGCGTAGATATAGCGATGACAAGCAAACAGTGTCTAAGGTGTTTATTTCTGAAGATTATATAGACAGGTTTCATCTTCGTACAGGAGATGAAATTGTATGTACTTATTTTCAAAATAAGGGACAATATGCAATTAAATCAATAATTGAGATAAACGGCGTGCCTTATTATAACTGGTATTTAGATAGACCTTTATATCAAGATATTGAAGAAATATATGATATGGAAAATATCGCTGGTGCAGGTGAATATACTGATGTGATTAGCAACAAATTTGATTTAAGCAAAGGCGATAATGTGTTTATGTACATCAATAAGAACACGCGCAAGGCAAATATGTTGACTAAATTTGCAGAAGAACTAAGTGGGATGTTTGATAAGGTTATATATATTAATCCTCAATGCAAACATTACAAGTTGTCTACCAACAAGCGAAATATTATTAAATTCTGCGCTTCTGCTAGCACTAAACGAAAATTTCAGTTATTAACAACGTTAACAGGGATATCGTATGCTAGAAGGTTGGTTGAACTGGGGAAAAATGTGGCAGTAGTTGTGGATGATATTAATTCAATTGCATTATTAGATCAAGAGATTGGTGACGGCAAAGAGTTGGCTGTAAGTAAGTCGGTGCTAACTTCTACCAAATGTTCAAAATCTGGATCTTGCACAATGTTTACACTTATTCCACTACTTAGTGATGCAGTTAATAGTTTTAGGATACACGATATATTTAGAAGTTTAGAAAGTATTGGTGTGGTTATAGATAACAACGAAATAGACTTATTTAATAGTTATAGAAGGTAATTTTATGCAAAATTGGCTCTCATCGTATGGTGAGAGCTTTTTATTAAATAATTTTAAAAGCTTTAAATATGTTATCAAAATTCTTGCATTTTCATCGAACGAATGGTAAAATATAAATATATGGGGTGAAATATGGTTAAATGTAATTTTTACTATAGCAATTCGTTGTTAGGGAAAATTAATAGCAATTCTACTAAGGTTGCTAATATGATTGCAGATATATGTTTGTTGATGATGGCGGTTTGTGCTGTGATATTGTATGTTCTTGGCAATGCTGTTATAGGGACTATTGTATTGATGGCATTGATATTGGTAGGCGTGGCAAGATTTTTTAGCAATAAGCTTGTGGAAAGGTCTAATAGAGTATTGTTAAATCAACAAGTAAAGATATTGTTTAATCGTGACAATATGACAATTTCAAATTTATTGGGCGATAAGGAACTGGCAAAATTTGATGTTGAATATAAGGCGATAGAAAAAGTAAAATTAATTGGAGACTTGATATATATTTATATTGGCAACATATCGGTCATTGTGGTGCCTAAAACTAGTTTTTCTACACAGCAAGATTGCGATAAGGCAATAGAGTTGGTTACAAACAACTATTTGATATAACAACTTTCAAAATGATAAAAGTTAAGCATAAGCAGGAGAAGTATGGAAATTTTATTTGTTATTGACAGTTTAAATAATCTTGATAACAAAATTAATTTGTTAAAAGCTTTTGAGGCTGATATAAGATTTTTTGTTGATGCTAAGTTGGCACCACAATTAGTAAAAAATAAATATATCATTAATCATATTGTGGCTATATACAATAAAAATGTAAACATAACTATTGATAGGTATATAAAGCAAGATACTTACACTCCAACATCGACACTATTGTATTATTCCAGTGCAGATTTAAATGTTAAAATGATTGATAATATACGCGAAAATCTAAAATTGCATCCTAATGTAATATATGTAAAAAAGAGATTGTCGTTATGGGACAAGTTTAAGTTGTGGTTTTATGACAAATTTATTGGGTTGATATTTGGCATAAAGGATGAATATGCTAGTACTAAACTTCAATATTTTAACGACGAAATGATGGTTGCATTTAGAAATAGCAGTTTTAAAAATCATATATTTAAATTTATAAACGCTCAAACAATAGAACTGGAAAAGGCAGAAAGCAAATCATATTATATAAATCCAGGATTTAACAAAAATTATTTATATAATCCAATTGCTTTATGTTTGATTTTGATTTGCTATGTTGTGCTGGAAAGATTTTTCAAATTACCATTTGTCGTTTATTTCTTTGTGATAGCGTTAATTGTTTCGGTACTATTTGTTACAGTGGTAATGATTATTAATAATACATTTAATAAAAGGTATAAAAAATGAGATGTGTTTCATCTCATTTTTAATTTATGTTTATTTCTTTTTAGCTGTAGGCTTTTTAATTGTTTTTTGGCTAACAGTCTTTTTTGTATTGCCTTTTGTTTTTGCAGGTTTAGTTGCCTGTGGTGCTGGTTTAGCGGTAGTTGCTTTTGAATGGTCTTTTTTGTACATTGTAGCAATTAAATCAAGCAATTTACTGCTATAACCATATTCATTGTCATACCAAGCCACAAGTTTTACAAATTTAGGGCTAATCATAATACCAGCCTTTTCATCAAAGATACAAGTATGTGGATTGCCTACAAAGTCACTACTAACTAGTGGCTGATCGCATACATCTACAATACCTTTCATGTCAGTAGATGCCCGGCGTCTAACTTCGGCACAAATTTCTTCATAAGTTGTTTTCTTTTTAAGTTTTGCAGTAAAGTCTACCACGCTAACATTAATTGTTGGCACGCGGAAACTCATACCAGTAAGCTTGCCTTTAAGGCTTGGGATAACTTCACCAACGGCTTTGGCTGCGCCCGTAGAACTTGGAATTATATTGCTACTAGCCGCACGACCACCGCGCCAATCTTTTTTAGATACACCATCAACAGTAAGTTGAGTAGCAGTGGTAGAGTGAATAGTGCTCATAAGCCCTTCTTCCACACCAAAGGCTTCGTCAATAATTTTAACTAGTGGAGCAAAGCAGTTGGTTGTGCAACTTGCATCACTAACTACATCCATAGTAGATACATACTCGTTATGGTTTACGCCATATACAAATGTGGGCATTTCCTTACCTGGTGCACTAACTACAACCTTTTTAGCACCGCCTGCCATGTGGCGTTTAGCGTCAGCGTATTTAGTAAATTTGCCAGTTGCCTCTACAATATATTCGGCGCCACACTTTTTCCAATCAATATTTTCAGGCTCATATTCAGCGTGGAAAATAATTTTCATATCGCCAACAGCTACTTGATTATCTTTATATGTCATTGTGTGCTTTGCTCTGCCATGAACTGTATCATAGTTATACAAATAGCACGCATATTCAGGTGTGATAAATGGATCATTAATGCCTACCACCTCAATATCATCACGTTCTAACGCAGCGCGCAAAATTACACGGCCAATACGGCCAAATCCGTTAATACCAACTTTAATTTTTTTCATAATTACCCCTTTTAAAAACATTTAGATACTAAAAGTATATTAAATATAACATTATTTTGTCAATTAAATTTAAAATTATGTAAAATATATTTTGAATTAGTTAAATTTATAATTTTTATTAAACATATCTTTTAATTCAACTTTTAGCGCTTTTGCTACATCATAAATTGTGTGTATGTCAACTTCTAAATCATCAATTAGGATTTTTTCAAATTCATCTCTATTAAGTTTAAAAATCTTGCAAAACAATTTAACGGTTAACTGAGTTCTTTTAAAATAATCAATTATCATTTCTAAATTTAAAACAGTGTTCATATTTTTCTCCTTTAACCACGATTGTGGTCGAGATTATTATAATTCCACATATGTGGAAAGTCAAGCAAATAGACCACAAATGTGGTATTTTATTGTTGAGAGGTTGTATATGTCAAAATTTTCAGAAAAATTAAAAGAGTTGAGACTTGAAAACAACTTAACGTTAAAACAACTTTCAAAAGAGTTGGGAGGGCAAATTAGTCCTTCCGCTATTCAATTTTGGGAAACAAATCAAAGAGTTCCAAATTTTGATATGGTTATAATAATTGCTCAATATTTTGGAGTAAGTACTGATTATTTGGCTGGACTGGAAGATTAGAAAAGTTAGAAATGACTTTTCTTTTTTATTAACTTTGTAAAAAAGTATTTTCAAATTGGTTTATATATGATATAATATAAATATGAATATATTTGATATGAATAAAAATAATGCACCGTTAGCGGAACGTATGCGACCTAGAACACTTGATGAATTTGTTGGCCAAAAGCATATTGTTGGTGAAGATACTCTTTTAAGGCGTGCTATTAAGATTAATAGATTAGGCAGTTGTATTTTTTATGGACCGCCAGGAGTGGGTAAAACCACACTTGCATTTATAATTGCAAATGCAATGCATAATGATGTAAGGAAACTAAATGCAGTATCATCAGGCGTTGCAGATGCTAAAAAGATTATTGAAGAGGCTAAGAATAACTTTGAACTATATGGCAAGTCTACTATATTAATATTGGACGAATGTCATCGTTGGAGCAAGGCGCAAAGTGATTGTGTACTGGAGGCGGTGGAAAAGGGGTACATTACTCTTATTGGCTCTACAACCGAAAATCCACATGTTAGCATGACACCTGCTATTGTTAGCCGTTGCCGTGTGTTTAAATTTTTGCCACTAGAGTTGGCAGACATTAAAGATGCTTTGATTGGTGCCATTAATGACAAGGAACGTGGGTTTGGAAGGATAAATATTGAAATCACGCCCAAGGCTTTAAATCATTTGGCATATGCGAGCAGTGGGGATTTGCGTAATGCTATGAATGGGCTAGAACTTGCAGTAATGACTACAAGCATTAGCGATGGTAAGATTGTGATTGATGAAAAGGTGGCTGAACAATGTATACAACAAAAGGCTATTAGCGTTGATGAAAATATGTACTACGACCTACTTAGCTGTTTTTGCAAAAGTATTCGCGGTAGCGATAGTGATGCAGCCTTGTATTATAGTCAACGACTTATCAATGCAGGTTGTGACCCATTGCTGATTGCTCGCAGATTAATTGCACATTGTAGCGAAGATATTGGTATGGCAGATAGCAATGCTTTACTATTAGCAATTTCGGCACATTATGCGCTTAAAAATTTAGGTGTACCAGAAGGAAACCTTGCATTAAGCCACGCAATAATTTATGCCTGCGAGGCGGAGAAATCAAATAGTGTGTATGTTGCAATGGGTAAGGCTAATACTGATTCACAAATGTTTGCCGATGATAAAATTCCTGAGTATTTGAAAAATCATCATTACGATACGCAAGATAATACACCATATAAATATCCGCACGATTATGGTGGATATATTGAACAACAATATATGCCAGATAGCCTAAAAGACCGCGTATATTATACACCAAGTCAAAATGGACGTGAAAAAGGTTTGGTTAGAAAGAAAGACAAGTTTAAGAAATAAACAATTGTTTTCAAAATTAACTTAAAAATATCAACTAAATACTAAAAATAAGTAGGTTATAAAAAAAATTAAATTATTTTTTAAAAAGGCATTAAAATTATTTGCCTTTTTTTTTATTTTAATTTATTATGTAAGTATCAACTGACGGAGGATAAGTTTATGGTGTTGAAGGGAACTAAAACTGAACAAAATTTAATGACCGCTTTTGCAGGTGAAAGCCAAGCTCGTAACAAATACACATTCTTTGCTAGCCAAGCTAAAAAAGATGGATTTGTTCAAATTGCTAACATTTTTGAAGAAACTGCCAACAACGAAAAGGAACACGCTAAAATGTGGTACAAGTTGTTAAACGGTGGTAGCGTAAGTGATACACTTACCAACCTTTTAGATGCTGCATCAGGTGAAGCGTATGAGTGGACAGAAATGTACGCCGACTTTGCTAAGACTGCAAAGAAAGAAGGTTTTACTGACATTGCTAAAATGTTTGAAGGTGTTGCTAAGATTGAAAAGGAACACGAAGAACGTTATCGTGCATTGGCTGAAAATGTTAAAAAGAAAAAGGCTTTCGTTAAATCAACTGCAGTAGTTTGGGTTTGTTTAAATTGCGGACATAAACATATTGGAAAAACTGCACCTAAGGTATGTCCTGTATGTTCTCATCCTCAATCATACTTCCAAGTTGATGAGAAAAATTATTAGGATTTAGGTGAGCAGTTTGACTGTTATAGAAAAGGGACCAAGTAAGGTCCTTTTTCATTTATATAATTTTTGCAATAAATTATTACAAAGTTATTGTAATTTTGTTTTAATGGTGTTATAATCAAGATGTTTGTTGATTATAATTCAAATGGTTATGGAGAATACATATGAAAAAGTTTTTTGGAGAATTTAAAAAGTTTATAACACGTGGAAATGTGTTTGACCTAGCTGTAGGTATGATTATTGCTACCGCGTTTAACAAAATCGTATCAAGTTTGGTTAATGATATTATTATGCCACTTGTAACTTATGCTACTGGAGCATCTAGCGTTGCGGACTTAAGTATTCCGCTTAGATATGAGTGGGTGGACGGAGTTAAAACAGTTAGTTTGAGCTGGAATTATGGTAGCTTTTTGCAATATATAATAGATTTCTTTATTATTGCAATGTCGGTATTTATTATGGTTAAGGTTGTAGCCAACTCCAGAAAGCGCTTTGAAGAATTTGGCGAAATGCTTGAAAAACAAACCAAAAAGGAATTTAGGGCAGAGCGTAAAGAAATTAAAAAACAAGCAAAGGAGCAAAAGCGCAAATTCAAGGAAGTGTGGGCAGAGCATGAGGCTGAAAAGAAACGCATAGCAGATGAAAAAGCAAAGTTAGAGGCAGAAGAAAAGGCAATAAAAGAAGCCGAGGAGCGTGCTAAAAATCCAACTCAAGAAGAACTGCTTAAAGATATACGCGATTTACTTAAGGAACAATCAATTACAAAATCAATTGAGGAATAGAATAACTATTAAATGAGGCGTAATAGCCTCATTTTTTATGTAAAGAGTAATAATGTGTTAAATTTATTGATTATAAAAAGCAAAAATTGTTGCAATTTTTAAAATTGTGATATATAATAAATGAGTATACAAACATAAGGAGAACATATGATTACACAAATATCGAAATTGCAACCAGGCAGAGTGGTGTTTAACGGCATGGTTGATACAGTAAGAGATAAGAAGAATTTTCAATTTATAGTACTTCGCGACTTTTCGGATAAGATTCAATTATTTGTAGATAAAGTTAAATATCCTGAAATTGGTGAGATGTTTTTACGCTTAGTTCCTGGAGCAACGGTTAAAGTGGAAGGAGAATTAGTGCTAAGTGAATATGTAAAAATGGGAGGCAAAGAGGTTCATGTTGATAAAGCGGAACTTACAAGTAGTGCTGAGCCAAACCCAATTGCTGAAGATAGTACAATTGATTATAAGCTGGATTATCGTTGGCTTGACCTTAGAACTGAAAAGAATTTATTAATGTTTAAAGTTCAAACTGCATTTACTAATGCCATGCGTGAATTTTTAGTTGGTAGAGAGTTTGTTGAAATACATTCACCTAAGTTAATTGCAGCAGCATCTGAATCAGGTTCGGAAGTGTTTGAGGTTAAATATTTTGATGGGCTAGCATACCTTGCACAAAGCCCACAATTTTATAAGCAAATGGCAATGGCTGGCGGATTAGGTCGTATTTTTGAATGTGGACCAGTATTCAGAGCTGAAAAATCACATTCACGCAAACATGCTACTGAATTTACAGGCTTTGACCTTGAATTTTCAAATATTGAAAGCTTTGAAGATGTAATGGTTATGGAAGAAGAAATGATTGCTTATGCGCTAAAAATTGTTAGCGATAAGTATGGTGAACAAATTAAGGAGCAGTTTAATGTTGAAGTGATTGTTCCTACAGTTCCATTCCCAAGAATTAAATTGGCAGATTTATATACTGAATTAGAAAAGAGATATGGTTACACAATAGAAGAGGACGAAAAAGATGATTTGTCTACTGAGGCTGAAAAGTTGTGTGCACAATTTGCACGTGAAGTATATGGTCATGAATTTATATTTGTAACAGATTTTGGAGCAAGAAAGCGCGCTTTCTATCACATGCGTAAAGATGGTATTCCACAAGGATATGACTTGATATGGAAAGGAGTTGAAATCACAACTGGCGCTCAGCGTGAACACAGGTATGATATATTAAAGAAACAAGCCGAAGAAAAGGGGCTTGATAAAGACGTGCAATTTTACTTAGATTTCTTTAAATATGGCTGTCCTCCACATGGTGGTTTTGGTATTGGAATTGACCGTATGACAATGAATTTGTTGGAACTTGCAAATTTAAAAGAGGCAATGTTCTTATTCCGTGGGCCAGAAAGATTAACTCCATAGTTAAAATTGAATTACTGACACAAACACTTGCTTTTAGGCAGGTGTTTTTGATATACTTTGATTAAATATGATTGGTTGAGTAGGTGAGATAAGTATGAAATTTAGAAAATGTGTTAACTTTATAGCGTATATAGGTATGTTTGTTTTAGTGATTGGTTTAGCCCTAAATAGCATTCCTAACAAGTTTGGCTACTGGTGTGGAATTATTGTGGATATTGCATTATGGATTGAAATGGCGGTTGGACTGGTGTATGCATATTATTTTGCACGCAGTAGGCAAGAGTCTTGGTTTATGTTCTTGTTTGGCGTGATGATAATTGCATTAATTACGATTGTAATAGTTCGTTTTGCAGTCTAGGAGGATGTATGAAGAAATTATTAAAAAATAAGAAGATGGTTTTGTTAATTGCTTTGGGCATTATGGGGGCTATTAGCGTAATCTTTGGTAAAACAATTGTTATTAAAGGCGGGCTTACTCTGCTTTTTTGGTCGCTAGCAGTATTTACGGCAGTGTTAATTAATAACGATAAAAACATTCAAGATTTAATTGAATATGACGAACAAGCAAAACTTATATTAATAGATATCGCGGAAAAAGGAGAGGAAAGCGAGTATTATAACATTTATGATGCCGATATTCTTAATGCGATTAGGGCAAAAGAGGTGAAAAAACAAAACAAACAACGCATTAGTTGTATTGTTTTAGGTGCAGTATTGATGATTGCTTGTTTTGTATGTGTTATTTAAATTCTTATAACAAATATTTAATTTAAACTTGCAATTATGTAAAAAGTGTGATATAATAATATGGCAAAAATAATTAAGGAGAACTATAATGAAATACGATTTGTTGAAAAAAGACAACGGAATAGTGGAAGCTACTATTCAATTAGACGCTCAAGAATGGAGCGATAGCATTGAAAAAGCTTATCAAAAGAATAAATCAAAATTTAACATTCAAGGATTTAGACGTGGTCACGCTCCTCGTAATGTTATTGAAAAGGCTTATGGACAAGGTGTATTTGTACAAGATGCATTAGATGATGTATTTTATATGAGCTATAGCCAAATTTTAAGCGAGCACGAAGAGGTTCAACCATTTGAAGCTCCTAAGATGGACATTAAAAAGATGGATGATAAGGGTATTGAAATTGTATTGGAAATCCCTTGCATTCCTGAATTTACATTGGCTGAACATACAGGATTGGAATTTACTAAGACTGTTGCAAAAGTTACTGACGAACAAGTAACTCAAGCAATCGAACGCGAATTAATGCGTGGTTCACGCCTAGTGCAAACTAATGCTCCTCTTAAAAATGATGATACAGTAACACTAGACTTTGAAGGCTTTGTAGATGGCAAGGCATTTGAAGGTGGCAAGGCTGAAAAATATCAATTAAAGATTGGTTCACATTCATTCATTGATACATTTGAGGACCAATTAGTTGGTTTGAATATTGGTGACGAAAAGGACGTTAATGTAACATTCCCTACTGAATATCATCAAGCAGACCTAGCGGGCAAGCCAGCGGTGTTTAAGGTTAAAATCCATAACATTCGTGAACGCAGTATGCCTGAACTAAATGAAGAATTTGTTCAAAATAGTTCTGAATTTGATACAGTTGAAGATTACAAAAAGAGCATTCGTGAGCGCCTTGAAAAGCAAGCTGATGAACAGGCTGAAATTGAAGTTGATAACCGCATTTTAGATACAATTGTTGATAATACCAATATTAATCTACCTGAAAGTATGGTTAACGCTGAGGCTGAACGTATGATTAAGGGTATGGAACAACAACTTGCATACTATGGCGCTACATTAGAAATGTATGCTAAACAAGTAGGCAAAACTGAAGAAGAATTAAAAGCTGAACAACGTATGATGGCTGAACGTCAAGTTAAAGGCCGTTTGGTTCTTGAAAAGTTGATTAGAAGTGAAAACTTAGATATCAACGAGGCTGACATTGATGCTCGTATTGCAGAAATTGCAACTGCTCAAGGTCAAAACGTTGAAGAAGTTAAAAAGAATATTGGTAACGATGGCATCAACCGCATTGCTAACGAATTGTTGATGAAAAAGTTATTAGACTTTTTAAGACAAAATAACACAATTAAGTAATTTAATCAGTGAAAATAACTTATGCTTTAGGGCATACAATTAATAGGAGAGTGAAATTATGTTAATTCCTATGGTAGTTGACCAAGTTGGTAACAATGAACGTAGTTATGATATCTATAGTAGATTGCTTGAAGATAGAATTATATTTTTAAGCGGTGAGATTAATGACCAAGTAGCGAATTCAGTAGTGGCACAATTAATATACTTGGAAGGTAAAAACCCTGACAAAGATATATTTATGTATATTAACAGCCCTGGTGGTAGCGTTAGTGCTGGCCTTGCTATATATGATACCATGAATTATATCAAGTGTGATGTGTCTACTATCTGTATTGGTATGGCGGCTAGTATGGCTGCGGTTCTACTTTCAAGCGGAACTAAGGGCAAACGTATTTGCTTGCCTCATAGTGAAGTTATGATACATCAACCATTGGGTGGTGCTCATGGTCAACAAAGCGATATTGAAATACAAGCCAAACATATATCTAAAACACGTGAATTATTGAATAAGATTTTAGCCGAAAATACCGGCAAAGATGTAAAGACACTACAAAAAGACACCGATCGCGACAATTATATGGATGCTAAAACCGCATTGAAGTATGGCTTGGTGGATAAGATTTTTGAAAAAAGAAATTAAGTAATAAATGCCAATATCTAATTGGCATTTAATATTTTAAGGAGAGTATTGTGAAGGAATTAAATACTGGATGTTCATTTTGTGGAAGGTTGATATCTAATCTTAAGCATATTATTGCTAACCCTGAAGGTGAGTGCTTTATATGTAAGGATTGTGTAAATCTCTGCGCCGAGATTATGAATGAAAATAATAAAGTGGACGACAAAAAGCAAAGCGAGATATTGGATTTACCTAAGCCTCAAGAAATCAAGGCAAAACTTGATGAATTTATTGTCGGACAAGATGAGGCTAAAAAGATATTGGCAATATCAGTATACAATCACTACAAGCGTATTAATTATAATATGGCGCATCACAAAACTGGTGTTGATGAGGTAGAACTAGAAAAAAGTAATGTGTTGCTGGTAGGTCCTACTGGTAGCGGTAAAACACTACTTGCCAAAACATTGGCTAAAATGTTGAAAGTTCCTTTTGCATCCAGCGATGCAACCGCGCTTACTGAGGCTGGTTATGTTGGTGATGATGTGGAAAATATCTTATTAAAACTTATTCAAAACGCTGATTATGATATATCTAAGGCTGAACGCGGAATTATATATATTGATGAGATTGACAAGATTGCGCGCAAAAGCCAAAATGTATCTATAACTCGTGATGTGTCTGGTGAAGGTGTGCAACAGGCTTTGCTTAAAATCTTAGAGGGTACTATAGCTAGCGTTCCACCACAAGGCGGGCGCAAACACCCTCAACAAGAAAATATCAAGATAGATACTACCAATATTTTGTTTATATGCGGTGGCGCGTTTGTAGGTCTTGACAAAATTATTGGCGAGCGCAATGGAAATGCTGGGCTTGGATTTGGTGCAGATGTAAGCGTGCGTAGCATTAAAAATACTCAAAATGAAGTAAAAGGTATTCAACCACACGACCTTATCAAATATGGTATGATACCTGAATTTGTTGGGCGTATACCAGTGGTGGTAGGATTGCAAGCGTTAGATGAAAAATCGCTTGAAAAGATTTTGACTAAGCCTAAAAATGCTATTACCAAACAATATATTCAATTATTTAAAATGGATGGAATTGAACTGGAATTTGACCCTAGTGCAATCAAGGCCGTGGCTAAAAAGGCGATTGAATTAAAAACTGGTGCTAGAGGCCTGCGTACAATACTGGAAGAGCGTATGCTAGATGTTATGTACACTAGTCACTTTGATAACAATATCGAAAAGATTATTATTGACGGTAATTATATTTTAGGTGAAGATAAACCTATAATTATTAAGTCCAATAAACAAGTTTCTTAATAAACTTTAACACAAGTAAAGGCAATACTTTATTTGTGTTTTTTTGTCAAGTTTGATAATGTTACTACATATATTTAATATATGAGTTTTGAACAAGATATAAAAGATTTACACAAGCAATATAATAAAGCTATTAAAGCATATTATAAT